>NZ_JBHSEB010000009.1:0-55855 GCF_042651925.1 Catenibacterium sp. GCM10023432
GATTGTTTGTGACAACTTTATTAAAATCCTTGTTCCCTGCAAACTGTTTGGATATAGACTGCTCATAGTGTTTCTTTGTGTAATTGATTGGATTTCTTGATATAGTATGTACTTGAATCAGTTTTCCTTTATAATATATCTGAAGCATATCACCGAATGTTTCAATACTTACATATTCGTCGATATACTTCCTATCCACGGAATACTGAACACCATTGAAATAGACAAGCTGCTGTGGAGATACCTTTACTTTGCGAGGGCTAAGGTATCCATCCAGGACAGTTCTGTCAGGAAGAGGTGTGAGGTATTCCTTTTCTTTTATGAAAAGCAGGCAGGGAGGCATTCCTGTGCCCTGACATATATTTGTATTCATCTTCACATTGAGTTTATCCACAATCTCCTGAAGCTCCTCTATGGAGTCAAACTCACCACTGTAGCTTCTAAGCCAGTCCATAATCTTATTGCGAGCCTCATTGGTTCCTTTTGTATAGGCATGTCTGGTCTTGCATGATTCCACCCTGAAATTCATATCCTTGGCGAACTGCACCATCTTATGATTCACTCTCTTAGGTTTTACGTTCGTATCTATGACGGTGGACATGTTATCAAAAAGTATTCTTTTTGGAACTCCGCCATAGAATTTAAATGCGTTAATAAGACATCTGAAGACAATTGGCTGCTCCTTTGAAAGAGTCAGTTCAATATAGCTGAATCTAGAGAACTTCAACACCAGATGGAATATATTGACTACAAAAGTCTCACCACTTCTTGAAGTAAGAATCATATTCTCTTTCCAGTCACATTGTGCCATGTCAGCTGGATTAGTCTCATAGCGAGTGTCTCCTCCACCTGATGCATCACCTTTAGATGGTGTAAGCTTATGCTTCTTACAGTAAGCCTTGAAGTTTAAATATGAACCTATTTCACTATCGCCATACTGATCTATTAGGAATTCATAGACACCTTTTCTTGATATTCTGGGAATACTTAGTTTTTCTATAATCAACTCCTTGTACGGGTCAAGCCTGCTTGGCTTTTTTCTGTTTCTAGGCTTTCCCTTATAGCCTTCGTGATACTTCTTCACAGTTCTGTAATCTACATCATACTTTCTGCCAAGATCTGCATAGTTTGGTTTACTTTTAGTAAAATCCATTACATTAAGTTCAGCTGCTAGCTGATAAAAATCATTTGAATTCACCGATATTACCTCCGGTAAGATAATATCAATAAAATGAAAAAGGACAAAATAATTATGTAGGTTTTCCAACATTCTTATGTTGTCTTTTACCTACATTTTTATTTTATCCTTTGCAAATTAAGATAGCGTAAAACATATTCAGGGAGATTGATTATACTTCCTTACGAAAGTAGAAATTTACCGTTAATGTGGTCGCTGGACTGCTTGGTAATGAAAGCTCTGATTCAAATAGATTTACACTTGTAACTCCAAAGTCTGAAAATGATGTACGATTACAAGCTACACTTGGCAATCAGAACCCCACGGGCTTGCCCGTGTGAGTAGTCAGTTACCATTATCCTAAATTATCGGCTGAAAATTTTATTTGTCATTATTTGAAGAAGCGTTTAGATAAAGTGTTTAAGATTGAATATGCAAGTAGAAGTAAGATTATAAACTTGCTCTTTAACACAATACCAGCACTAAAGAACATGAACGATTTTGTAATAATCCGAGCGGATTTTAATTCATGATTTCCATTTTTAAGGTTTGAGATAATCTGCTATGACTTTTCTCTGTAAAAGGGTTTTCCTCTGTCACTACCTTATTACATTGAGGACATACTAATCTTCTCTTTTTAAGTGTTAGAGAAGTGTTCTTGTCTCTTATCATGTTATGCATGACTTTACATTTTCTATAGTCCTTAATATTCATTCTACTGCCGCATTCTGGACAGGAGATAATGGTTCTCTTAAGTGTGATATAATAAAGAGAAACTTGTCTTATTTGGAGTGGACTGTGGCAGTGTATTCTATGTGCTAGCATTCGATCCAGGACATGTTTTTGATAAACGAGTCTAACTCATTGAGTTAGGCTTTTTTGCAATTCCCTTACATTATATGAAAAATTGAAGATTTTTTTTAATATACAGTTATAATGAAACTCGTTGGAGGGAACCTTATGAAAAAGAACAGCTATTTGTATCATGCTGGTACATCATTTTTCTTTTATTTCGCATTTGCATGTTACAATGCAATGCTTGCTTTATATTTAAGTGATATTCACTTTAATGCACAACAAATATCACTTATTACTTCATCAGCACCATTATTCTCAATCTTTGCCCAGCCTTATCTAGGAACATTGGCAGACCGCTTCCGTTCACCTAAAAAAGTATCTTTAGTGGCATTATTTATTACAGTAGTAATGAACGTGATTTTTATGTTCTCACGTCAGCTAATTATTCTATTAATTACTAGTGCTTCTATTCTTGCCTTATTTAATGCAGTGACACCATTAACGGACAGAATTGGTGTTTCTTCACCTTATGACTTTGGAAAGATCAGATTATGGGGTTCTGTTGGTTATGCCATTAGTGCTCAGTTATGTGGTTTAGTTTATGATGTGATTGCACCTATTTCTATCTTCGTTATTTTCCTCTTTGGTACAATAACAGTTCTTATCTGTATCCTAAGAGTCAATGATCCAGAAGTAGTGCAGACAGAAACAAAAGTAGAATATAGCTCAAAAGAAGCCTATAAGAGCCTCTTTAAGAATAAACAGTACATTATATTCCTATTAGTCTCTTTTTTCTTCTGGGGCGCTTGTACAGCTAATTTTACATATATCTCAGTATTTATTAAATCAGTCGGTGGAACAGCATCTATGGTAGGTACATACCAGTTATTTGCAACACTCTTTGAAGTACCTGCCATACTTGCAACCGACTTTATTATTAAGAAGTTCTCATATAAACATATCATGCTCTTTGCATGTGTCATGTCTATAGTTAACTTTGTCTGGTATGCAACATTACCTAATCCAAATTTAATTGTGGCAGTATTTGTATTCAAAGGCTTATCTACTATTCTCTTTACTATGATTACAGTAAGATTAATCATGGAAATTGTAGAAGATAAGTATGTCTCTACAGCTTTTGGCTTACAGGCTACAGTAGGTAGAGGAATTGGTGCTGCAGTCGTACAGTTAATTGGTGGAAAACTGATTGATAGTTTCTCTACAATGACACCATTCTATTTGTTTTTATCCGTATTAATTGTAATCGCTTTTGTTTTATCCTTAACTTTTAAAGAAAAAAAGCGCTTAGAATCATAAATCTTACAACATTATTAAATAATTCTTAATTAAAAAAGAGCTGATATAATCGGTTCTTTTTTAAACTTCTTAATAATTTCTTAAGAAAGTTCTTTATTTTTTTGTATAGAGTGATATAATAATCATTGTCGAAAAGAAAGGGAGTGGATTACATGGATAAGAAGACTAAAGAAGTTGTAGATTTCATGATAAATCGTATTAAAACTCAGAAGACAATGTTTATTCCAGTAGTCGCTATTTCAGCATTTGCATTAGTAGGTTATGCAGCAGCTGATAGAACAGCGCCTGTTGTTCATTCAAATAAACTAGTAGTACCTTATGGTACAGAATTAAAAGCAAGTGATTTCACTGTATCAGATAATAGAGATACAGTAAGTGTTATCAAGACTGAAATTAATGATCATGCTTATCAGAAAGATCAGATTGGAACATATAAAGTGAATGTAACTGTAAAGGATGCATTCAACAACAAAACAACTAAAGAAGTTGAAGTTAAAGTTGTTGATACAGAAGCACCTGCATTAGAATCAGTAAATAATGATGGTTATGTTATTGATGTTGAAGCAAACGGCAACAATGATTTAAAACAGTACATCAAAGCAACTGATAATGTGGATGGTGATGTATCTGACTTCATTACTTTTGATCATAACTTAGATACTAAAGTTCTTGGTGAACAGGTCATCCATGCAACTGTTGAAGATAACGCAGGTAATAAAGCAGAAAAAGACTTTACATTCAATGTTGGTGATACAACTGCTCCAGAAATGAACTTAAAGACTGGTGATATTACTGTTAACTACGGTGATGCATTTGATATCAATAACTTCGTTGAAGTAAAGGATAACTATGATGTTAATCCGACAGTGACTGTAGAAGGAACTGTAGATACTAAGAATATGACTACAGTACAGCCAATCAAAGTGACTGCAACTGATAGTTCAGGAAACAAGACTTCAAATGATTATGAAGTGAAGGTTGCTGATAAGGCTGGACCAGTTATCACTTTAAAGAGTGATAATGTAGATGTAAAATATGGTACTTCATTTGATCCTAAGTCTAACTTAGCATCAGCTATTGATAACTTAGATGGTGATGTAACTGGTAAGGTTGAAGTATCTGGTAATGTGAATACAGCAAGATCTGGTTCTTATCGTGTTTACTACAGAGTAACAGATAATGCTGGTAATAGATCTGAAACAAGTGCAAAGATCAATGTATCTGCTGCACCAGTTGTAAAGATCAGAAATAACAGAGGCAACAGAGGTACAGGTTATAACTTCGGTGGTCTTGGCGGAGGCGCTGCACAGGGTGGTATCGTTGGAACTGCTCGTTCAAGACTTGGCTGTGCATATCGTATGGGTGCTTCTGGACCAACAGTATTTGACTGCTCAGGATTTACATCTTGGGTTTACAGCAAGAATGGTAAATCATTACCAAGAACTGCTGCAGGTCAGTATAGTGGAACAACAAGAGTATCTAAATTAGGCTTAACTGCTGGTGATTTAGTATTCTTCGCTGGAACTTATAAATCAGGTATCTCACATGTAGGAATCTATATTGGTGGCGGTCAGTTCATTCATGCTGCTAACTCTAAGACTGGTGTTGTTGTTTCATCACTTAATAGTGGATATTATTCATCACACTATGCAGGTGCGGGTAGAAGATAAGAAGGTTCAAAAAGAACCTTCTTTTTTTGCGTATTGATGATAAGTGTAGAGAACTTCTATTGTGATATAGTGTGATAATATTTCTTGATATGTGATAGATATATCTAATTCATTGATCAAATCATCTATAGATGCTTGATAGAGGAATATGTCTAGTTCTGGAAGAATAAGCTTTAGGATAGACACAATTTCTATAGCTGTTAAAGAACTAAAGAAATTGATATATTCCTTTTCTGTTAGGATATCCTGTTCTAAGAAATCTATAAGATCATAGATACTTAATTGTTTTAATAATGTGATATCTCTAGAATGTTCAAATTGATTGAGAATCTCATAGAAGTCAGCACCTTTATGACTAAAAGCTATTTGATTACTATCCTGTGGATAAATGATAGGAATGTTGTCGAAGGCTGAAATAATATTTTCTTTGAATAAATCAATCATAGGATAATTAAGTGAATCAAGGATAGCACCTATATTATTTACTTCTCTTTTATCGTGAATAATTAAACCAGGAGACTGATAAATAGAAATATGGGCAATACATTGATGAACCACTAGTTCAAAGAAGTTGATCTGTAAGTCATATACAGATGTCTTAATAGTCTTTTCATAATCTTCAATAAATGATTCTAAATCATCAAAGAGACTGCAGAAATAGTTTTCTTCACTTAATCTCTTTAAATAGTAAAGCACAAGATCAGTTCCTCTTAAATGATACATATCATGATAGAGGGGGATTCCATCTATAAGAGGATAATCCAAATCTACAGAAATATCACAATAATGAAATAATGCATCCTCACCTGTTACGGATTGAATAAAGAAAGGAATCTGTTTCTTCAAAACATTCAGATACTTTTCATTGTTGATGGGAAGTATTTGAATACTTTTATAAATTCTTTGTATTTCTTTGATATCTGATTGTATGGATTGAATACCTTCTTCTAATGTTTCTCCATGTTCTAAAATATAATCTACAGTATCTAGAATATGCTGGAAGTCCTCTAAGCTGATTGATGTACTCTTGTTATGGTTATAGCGGCTTACAAGTTTTTTGATTAGAAAAGAATCATAATTCTTTTCTGTATCTAATAGTGTCAGTTCGATAAGTTCCACCTTCTTTCAATAATATTTCTATGACACGATGAACTGATTGATATTCGTAAAGCATATTTCTAATATGCTCATCACTGGTAGTACTGTTCATCTTACTTCTGATGATATAAAACATTGAGATGATATTTTTTAGATGAGTAAGAGAAGGATAGCTAAGAAAAGGTTCAGTTATAATAATAACTTTGTCTGGATCAGTTTCTATCCAATGTAGACTCCTACATACCTTAATTAGATGTTCAGTAAGAATCATTTTTTCTTTTTTGCTCAATGTACGATGTTTAATAATTTGATTCATAGGCACCTCCTGCTATTCTTAATATCATATATTCTGAAAAAGAACAAGAATTGAAAAAATGCCGAAAATATGGTAATATAAGGGCAGAAAAAAGTCATACACATTGTGTATGACTCATTTTTTTATCCATTCAATGTATAGCCTTGTGAATAATAAACAACAACAGGCATACCAGTCGTAATTGTATTATACATAGTTCCTGCAAAACCTACAGGTAAGTTAACACAACCATGAGAACCACCATTGACATAAAGGTTGCCACCGAATTTATTTCTCCAGTTTGCATCATGGAATCCAATACCTCTATTGAATGGCATCCAATAACTTACAGGAGATTCATAAGGATACTTACCAGTTACAGGATCCTTAGTACCTCTTAATACTCTATTACGTTCTTTAGAATAAATATAATATGTACCAGCAGGAGTATAACGATCACGTGTCATCTTACCTGATACACAATCAGATTGAAGTACACACTGACCATTCTTATAAATCCATAAATGCTGACGTGATAAATCTACTTCAATATAGTTTCCACCAAGACCGTTATTCTCAGTAGATACTTCTTTTGCGCTATATACAGGTGCTCTCTTAACAGCCTTACCTGCACCTAATTCTTCTTTGATCTTTGCAATTTCTTCTGACTGGTTCATACGATATCCGTAATTACCACCACTTACACTTCTTGTACCAAGTCCAGTTGCATTAAATGTACGTGACTTACCAGCAGTATTTGCTTTTGAAGCAAGTGTATAAACGAAGCTTCTCATACGCTTATTCCAGATTTCATCATTATAGCTATATGTTCCATCTTCATTCTTCACAAGCCATGTCAACAACTTTTCATGATTTAAGACTTCTGTCTGATTATTAGGTAGCTCATAAGTAATAGAAGTCTTTAAATACTTATTCAATGTTGCTGCTTCATTCTTAACAGTTTCAGTTGTCTTATCAGGAGACTTATAAGCATCTTTTACTTTAGAAATGTTTAAGTTCTCTTTCTGAAGACTAATTGCTTTGTTTACTGCTTCATAAACAGTTTCTTTATTTAAAGTATGTCCAGGTTTTTCTTTCAATACAGTAAAAGTCTGATTTTCATACTTTAAACGAGCATCTGTAGGTGCTACCTGATTTTCATCCTTTAGCTGCTTCTTTTCATAAAGAACAGTCTTTAACTTCTTTTCATCATAAGAAGCCTTGGTCTGAATTGTTTTCTTATTCCCTTTATGGTTGAATAAGTAGTTCTTGAACCATGTAAATGAATCCTGTTTCTTTAATAATTCTTCTACCTGTCCATCAGGAACATAACTCATATCGATTTCATTCGCTGAAATAGTATCAGTTGATTTGTTTCTGAATGTCATTGTTAGAGTGTAGTTCTTCTGATTTTCAGCAATCTTCTTTTCAGCATCCTCAGCACTTAACTTACCTACATTTACATTATTGATGTATGTAGACGGTAAGAAGCGATCGCGATAAGCTGTACCCATATGATTAATATAGAGGAATACTGATAATCCAAGAATTATCAAAATAGATACAATAATCGCGATAATTTTTCTTTTTTTCTGTGTATCTGTCATGTTATCTTTCTCTCCCTTATACTACCTTTCCTAATTCCATGATTATAACAAACATTTGTAAAAAGGTAAATCATGATTTGTGAAATGACTTAAAAATACATAACTTGTACAAAAGAAATTAGTTTTAACTTATTTATTTGTAAATTAGTAAAAAAATATTGAAATTTGTTTGCTAGTACATTGGATGTAGTGACAAAGAATATACAAAAAATCTGAGGGATAATTATGTTGATAAGTGCCAAAGTTAAATCAAAAGGAACTGAAAAGGAGTTTGGAAATACTTGATAGAAGCAGAAAGTGACAGTAAAGAAATAATAATATATTACTACATTTTCTGTACTGTATGATATGAGAAAAACGTTGTATATATCAATACTATTTAATTCTAGATAGTGATGAGGTGTTAAATGTATTAATATGTCACTTTTTTTCATAGTCAGTTAATATGTGCTATAATGTGGAAAAAGTGAGGTAATGCTATGAATATATACTATGAAGTACATGGAAATGGTTACCCGATTATCTTATTACATGGTAATCAGGAAAATAGAAAAATATATGATCAATTAGTTAAAGATCTAGAAAATGACTATCAACTTATCGCAATGGATTCACGTTATCATGGTAAATCTATTAAGAGTGGTCCTTTAACGCTAGATCGTATGGCTCAGGATGTGATGGATGTCGCAAATGAACTAGATCTAGAGGCTTATGATGTCATTGGTTTTAGTGATGGGGCGAATATTGCACTCACACTAGCAGGTAAAGATGAACGCTTAAAACATATGGTACTTCTTTCACCTAATGCCACTCCAAAAGGTATTAAGTGGTTCTATCGTCTCCATATGTATATGACATTACTTTTATTACCGATATTCTGTATCTATGATAAGAGATCTAGAATACGTTTTAAGCTCATCTCATTTATGACGAAAGAACCACATTTTACTGCAGACTATTTATCAGAACTCAAGATTCCAGCTTTATTACTATCTGGTGAAAATGATGTCATCAAGGATTCTGATTTCACTTTTATTCAGTCATCATTGCCTTATTGTGTACATAAGGTGATTAAGGGTTCACCACATTTCTTATTAGGTGACCAATATGATAAAACATTAAGAGAAATAAGGGGGTTTTTATATGCCTGTCATCACGAAGCATAATGTATTAGATATAAAGAATGTTGTATTTGGAGAAGGAACACCTAAGATTTGTCTTCCTATTGTAGATACAACGAAAGAAGGTATTATTGATACTTTAGATTCTTATAAGGATTTAGATTATGATGTAGTAGAAATCAGGCTTGATTTCTATGAAGGATTAAAAGAAGGGCATTTGACAAATGTATTAGAAGAAATTAAGAAACATACAGATAAACTTGTATTAGGTACAATCCGTACTGTGAGTGAAGGAGGAGAAGGAGAACTTACTTCTCTAGAGTATATGCATTATATTAAAGCAATCTGTGATGCTCATGTTGATCTAGTAGATATTGAGTTATCGCAGGGATATGAATCTGTGATGGAACTTGTTCAGTATGCTCATAAGAAGGGTGTTCATGTTATTATGAGTGAACATCATTTTGATGAAACGCCATCAAGAGAAGATATGCAGGAAACACTAGAAAAGATGGAAATATTAGGGGCTGATTTACCTAAGCTTGCTGTTATGCCTGAAAGTAAAGAAGACCTATTAACACTTTTAGAAGCCACTCTTTATTCAAGTCAGCGTTTAGGAAAACCTATTATTACTATGTCCATGGGTAAACTAGGACGCTTATCACGTATGATGGGCGAATACTTTGGTTCATGTATGACCTTTGCGACAGCTAAGGATGCGAGTGCACCAGGACAGGTTCCTCTTGATGATTTGAAAAAAGTATTAGAGGTTCTACATGATTAATTTAGATCATGCGAAAAAGGCATTTGATAATTATGTCAATCGTTATGATCTCTCTATCCCACATATTCATCTTAAATATGTGCATTCTTATAAAGTAATGGATGTTATGGGTGAAATATGTGATATGAAAGGTAAAACTGAAGAAAAGGACTTATGTCTATTAATCGGCCTATTACATGATATAGGCCGTTTTGAACAGTTTCGCTTATATCATTCTTTCCTAGATAGAGAAACAGTAGATCATGCAATGTATTCTTCTCATGTATTATTTGAAGAGGGGCTCATTAGAAAATTTATAGAAGAAGATACATATGACACAATTATTAAACATGCTATAGAACAGCATAATAAATACAAAGTAGAAGAAGGCTTTAGTGAAGAAGAACTTTTTTACATACATATGATTAGAGATGCAGATAAATTAGATCATTTTCGTGTTAAAGATGTAGAAAAGGATACAGTCTTACTAGGGGTTACTTATGAGGAAGCAGGAAAAGAATCTATAACGGATGAAGTCTATCAACAGTTCTGTAAACACCAACTTATTTATGCTCCTACAAGAAAAACACATCTAGATATGTGGATTTCTTATATCGCTTTTATATTTGATCTTTATTTTGATGAAAGTAAATCATATATTGAAAAAAATCACTATATTGAAAGAAGCTTTGATAAAATAAAAATAGAAGATCTAGAGATATTAAAGAAATATCGAGCGTTAGAAAAATGCGCACTAGAGTATATTAAAGGAGGATACAAATGAGTTTACCAAAGGATTTCCTATGGGGTGGTGCTTTAGCAGCTCACCAGTTTGAAGGTGGTGTATTAGACACTACTAAAGGTTTGAGTGTTGCTGATGTAATGACAGGCGGAAACGTATCAACACCACGTGTGATTACTGATGGAGTAAAGGAAGGATTATATTATCCAAACCACATCGGTATTGATTTCTATCATCATTACAAGGAAGATATCAAGCTATTCGCAGAAATGGGCTTTAAATGCTTTAGAACATCTATTGCTTGGACAAGAATCTTCCCATTAGGTGATGAAGAACAGCCGGATGAAGAAGGTTTACAGTTCTATGATGATGTATTTGATGAATTATTAAAATATGGTATTGAACCAGTCATCACATTATCTCACTTTGAAATGCCTTATCATCTTGCTAAGGAATATGGCGGATTCATGAACAGAAAGACTATTGATTTCTTTGTAAAGTTCGCAGAAGTATGTTTCAAGAGATATAAAAATAAAGTCAAATACTGGATGACTTTCAATGAAATCAATAACCAGATGAACTATAAGAATGATATTTTCGGATGGACTAACAGTGGTGCACATTTTGGAAACTATGATAATCCAGAAGAAGCGATGTATCAGTGTGGTCATTATGAATTAGTAGCTAGTGCAAAGGCAGTGAAGATTGGCCATGAAATCAATCCTAACTTCTTAATCGGTAATATGATTGCGATGGTTCCTATTTATCCATTCTCTTGCCGTCCAGCAGATATGGTATTATCTACTGAAATGATGCATCAGAGATGGTTCTTCTGTGATGTACAGTGTCGTGGTCATTATCCACGTTATGCATTAAAGATGTTTGAAAACAAAGGCTTTAACTTAGATATCACTGAAGAAGATAAAGAAGCTTTAGCTGCAGGTACAGTAGATTATATCGGATTCTCTTATTACATGACTAATACTGTAGACTCTACAGCACATATTGATGTTTCTAAATCTTTAGATGGATCTAGTGAACATTCAGTCGCAAACCCTTATATCAAAGTGTCTGACTGGGGATGGGCAATCGATCCAGAAGGTTTACGTTATGCATTAAATCAGATGTATGAAAGATATGAAAAACCATTATTTATTGTAGAAAATGGTTTTGGTGCAATTGATAAGAAGGAAGAAGATGGCAGCTGTCATGACCCATATCGTGTAGATTACTTAAGAGCGCATATTGAACAGATGAAAAAAGCTGTAGAAATTGATGGTGTAGATTTAATGGGCTATACACCATGGGGCTGCATTGACTGCGTCTCTTTCACAACAGGTGAAATGAAGAAGCGTTATGGATTTATTTATGTGGATCGTAACAACGATGGAAGCGGTACACTAGTAAGAAGCAAGAAAGATTCATTTGACTGGTATAAGAAAGTTGTTGCTAGCAATGGTGAAGATTTAGGTTAATTCGCTTTCAACATTGCGAAAAAAAGAAACCCATGAGAAATGCTTGACATTATGCTCGTGGGTTTTTATACTGTTTAAGGGTAAACATTCTTAGTGTTTATCAATAATTAAAAAAACGTTGATAAATTCAACATTTTTTCATGTTAATAAATTATTGGTGAGATATTTTTTTATCTCAAGCAAATTAGTTGCATATCCAACTAATTTAGACTAATATAGAATTAGAAAAGAATCTATTAGGTAGTTATTCCTAATAGATTTTCTTATAAGGAGGGTAAATAACATGGAGGTAATCAAGAGAGATGGCTCAAAGGTAGCCTTTGATGGAAGTAAGATTGAAAATGCGATTTTAAAGGCTATGCGCTATGGCAGCGGTATTGTGAAACCAGAAATCGCCTCAAAAATCTCACACGAAATTGAAGACTGGCATAAATCAAGTGGAGCAGCATCTATCAGTATTTATCGTATTGAAGGACAGGTTTTTGAAAAGTTAATTGAAAAGGGAGAAGTACTTACTGCCAAGGCTTATGAAGGCTACCGTAAAGTAAGAGAATTCCAGAGAGAAACGAATACAATTGATAATGCGATTTATGGTATTGTCAATCAGACTAATAAAGAAGCAATGGATGAAAACTCTAATAAAGATGCGACAGTCCTTGCGACTCAGAGAGACTTGATTGCTGGTGAATTCTCTAGAGACTATTGCCGCCGTTTGTTATTACCACCAAAGATTGTGCAGGCACATGATGATGGTCTTATTCATTTCCATGATATGGATTACTATATCCAGAAGATGCATAACTGTGATCTAGTAAACTTAAAGGATATGTTTGCGAATGGTACAGTTATTAATGATAAATTGATTGAAACACCTAAGTCTTTACAGACAGCATGTACTGTTGCAACTCAGATTGTTCAGCAGGTGGCTAATGGTCAGTATGGAGGACAGACAATCTCTATTTCTCATTTAGCACCTTATGTACGTGTATCATATAAGAAACACTTAAAGGCTGTAAGAAAAGAAGGCGAAGAAGTAGGTATTGATTATACTGAAGAACAGATTGAAAAGATCGCAAAGTCTCGTCTTCATGAAGAAATCAAAGCAGGTGTACAGACTATCCAGTATCAGATCAATACATTCTCTACTACAAATGGTCAGGCTCCATTCTTATCTATTTTCATGTATTTAAAAGAAGAACCAGACTATATTGAAGAAACAGCTTTATTAATTGAAGAAATCTTAAAACAGAGATATATCGGTATGAAGAATCCTGTGGGTGCTTATGTCACTCCAGCATTTCCTAAATTACTTTATGTATTAGATGATAATAATGTGCCTGATGATTCACAGTATCGTTATTTAACAGATTTAGCGGTTAAATGTGTATCTAAGCGTATGATGCCTGATTTCATTAGCGCAAAGATCATGAGAGAAAACTACGAAGGACAAGTATTCCCTTGTATGGGATGTCGTTCATTCTTATCTCCATGGAAGAATGAAAAAGGTGAATACCAGTGGTATGGTCGTTTTAACCAGGGTGTAGTTACACTTAACTTAACTGATGTTGGTTTATCAGCTAATAAGAATATGGATTCATTCTGGAAGATTCTAGATGAACGTCTAGATTTATGTTATGAAGCATTAATGTTAAGACATGAAAGCTTAAAGGGTACTCTTTCAGATATTTCTCCAATTCATTGGCAGTATGGTGCCATAGCAAGATTAAAACCAGGAGAAAAGATTGATTCATTATTAGATACTTGTTATTCTACATTATCATTAGGCTATATTGGCTTATATGAATGTGTAGTGGCATTAATTGGTCAGTCTCATACTACTGAAGAAGGCGATGCATTAGCTCTTGCAATCATGCAGAAATTAAGAAATGCATGTGATAAATGGAAGAAGGATACAGGTTTAGGATTTGCCTTATATGGTACACCAGCAGAATCTACTACTTATACATTAGCACGTGCATTAAAGAAGAGATTTGGTATCGTGCCTGGTGTAACAGATAAAGACTATATTACTAACTCTTATCATGTCAATGTAAGAGAACAGATTGATGCATTCTCTAAATTAGGATTTGAAGCGAAGTTCCAGAAGATTTCATCTGGAGGGGCTATTAGTTATGTAGAAGTGACTAATATGACAAATAACTTTGATGCCATGAAAGAATTAATTAACTATATGTATGAAACAATCCAGTACGCTGAAATCAATACTAAGTCTGACTATTGTCAGGAATGTGGTTATTCTGGAGAAATCTTATTAGATGAAAATAATGAATGGTATTGTCCTAACTGTGGTAATAGAAACCATAAGACATTAAATGTATGTCGTAGAACTTGTGGTTATCTTGGTGATAACTTCTGGAATAAGGGACGTACACAGGAAATCAAAGAACGTTTTGTACATTTAGACAATAGAGTATATCAGGAAAATAACTAAGAAAGGCCTTGTGTCATTAAGGGCTCAGGAGATAACCGTGATTGGTTATCTCTTTTTATTTAAAAAAGACTGTGAAATCACAGTCTTATTTGAGAAGAATCTTTCTTTTAGTAGAAGAAGGAATATTTAATTGTTGTCTATACTTGACAATGACTCGACGTGAACAATGTAATTCTAATTCTTCTAGTTTCTTTAGAATTTGATTATCTGAAAGTGGATGTTCTTTATCTTCACTATCAATTAATTCAACAATAGCCTTTTTGATAGAATCACTACTATCTCCTGAAGCAGTTTGAGAAACAAGAAGTTGTTTAAGAGGATAAACCTCACCATTAAAGCTGTAGTATTTATTATTTAATGTACGTGAAATAGTAGATTCATGGAATCCTGTTTCACTTGCAAGCTGTGATAAGGTACATGGATATAATTCATCATCGTATAAGAAATAACCACTTTGGATATCAACTAAAGCATTTGCAACAAATAATACTGTTTGATTTCTCTTTGTGAGATTTTCAATTAAGAAATGTGCCTCATTAAAATATGATTTCATATTTTCATCATTCTTTACCTTCTCATAAAGAAGATCATTTACGATGAGTTCAGGTTGATTGATAGGAGTAATTATGATATTAGAATCTTCTACCTCTATTAAAATATCTGGTGAGATATAATCATCCTGGGATGAACTATACATATTACATGGGAATGGATTACAAGAACGTATTTCATAAAATAAATGGTCTATCTCTTCTTTTTTTAAACCTGTTTTCTGTTTAATAAGTGAATAGTTCTGAGTTAAGATAACATCCTGATAATCTCTAAATAGTGTATAACTTTTGGTTTTATTATTATTTTTTAATTGAATGATAATTGAATCAATAGCATCAGCAGCTCCAACACCATTTGGTTCGAAAGAACGTAATATATCTAAATGAGAATCAAGCGTTTTTCTGTCTATATCTAAATCAGTGATATATTGATCAATAGGGTAGGATAAGAATCCGTTATCGTCTAATGATTCAATCAAATAATCCATTAAATCTTTATTATATGGCCGAGTACATGCACTTAATTGTAAATAGAGATCATCTTTTAAAGAACGTTTATTAGAAATACTTTCAATAAATTGCTGAGTATCATAGTTTTTAGGTGATTTTAGTTCTAAAAAAGGATTTGTTTCTAATACTTGTTGAACAACTTTATTGATATCATCAATGTTGTCAGTAAGGAAATCTAACGATTTTAATAGTTTTTGATTTAATTTTAATGTTTGTTTTAATGTTTGAATATATTGCATTTTTTGTTTCATATTCATCACCCCTCACTATTATATAGCAAAATTCGTGCCAATTAATGTATGGATATTTAATAGAAAAGTATAACGAATAACGATTGTTGCGCACAAGTTTTATTTGTTTTATCATGAATGATGAGGTGATTTCATTGAAAGAAAAAATAATGTTGTTGATTAATGGAAGAATGGATCAAAATTCATATGATGAATGTCAATCCATCCAATTATCAAAAGAATTAAAACTAAGTAGAAATCAAGTGACTAGATTATTAAATGAACTATTTAATGACAAGAAACTTATTAAAATCAAAACAAGCCCTGTTTTATATCTTTCAAGAGGTTCTCTTGAAAGTAAGTATAAGAAGAAACTCTCATCAGATGAATACAAATCATTAGATGAATTGGAAGCTGAATTAAACAATCAGACAGAATTAAAGAACTTTGAAAAACTTATTGGGTCTAATGAAAGCATGTATCAGATTGTAGAGAAGATTAAGGCAACAGTATCTTACCCACCAGTAGGATTACCTATGTTGTTTTATGGACCAACTGGTACGGGTAAATCATTTATGGCTAAACTTACGTATGAATATTGTGTAGACACAGGCTTAATTGATGCATCTAAGAATTTTGTACAGGTGAACTGTTCAGAGTATGCTAATAACCCAGAACTACTCACAGCGAATCTGTTTGGTTATAAGAAGGGTGCTTTTACAGGTGCAGATAGTGATAACTTAGGTTTATTACATTTTGCGGATGGTGGTGTATTATTCTTAGATGAAGTGCATTGTTTAAATGCTGAATGCCAGGAAAAATTATTCCTTTATATGGACCAGGGGATCTATCACTTAGTAGGTGATAATAATAAGTGGTATAAATCTAAATGTAGAATTATATTTGCGACAACAGAAGTACCACAAAAAGCATTATTAAAAACATTCCTCAGACGTATCCCAGTTATTCTTACAATTCCATCTCTTGCACAAAGAGGAGAAAATGAAAAACTAGAACTCATGTATAGCTTTTTGAAGAATGAAGAGAAGCATGTTGGCAAAACAATTCTTATTTCATCTAACGTTTATGAGTTGTTACTGAATCACACATTTGTAGGTAATATTGGTGAACTGACTAATACTATTCAGGCAAGCTGTGTGAGTGCATTATATAAAAGTAATTCAGATACGTTAGAAATACATGCTTATGATTTACCTGACAGTATTAGAAATAGCATAGATGTTTCCTCTATGATTATGAAGAAGCATAAACTTGTGTCTCTTAACACCCTTCTTCCTGTATCAGATCAGGACATCATTAAAGATTTTTATCAATCATTAATTAGTCTTAAAAGAGATCAGTCATTTGCAGTAAATGCACAGAATACTGTAGATAGATATTTTGAGAAGCTTATATTTAATGATAATCGTGCAGATTCAATTGATTATCTTACAAACTATCTAGAAAAGATATTTAATAATATCACTGAACATTACGGCTTTAGGACTTCACATAATGAGTTGATTGCACTTGCGACATATGTCTCAGAATTCTCTAAGAATACATATCTCACAAATAACTGGATCAATGAGAATTATGATGAAGTAAAAAACTTAAAGAAATATTTAAAACTTGAATTTCATCGTGAATATGAAATAGGACAGGAAGTTTCTCATTACTTAAAGAATAATATGAACCAGGATATTGATGAGTTTGTAGAATGTATTATCTGTATTTGTATGATTAAGTATTTTGCACATTCTGGTGAAGATCTTACAATTGCGGTTATTATTGCGCATGGTTATTCAACTGCAAGTTCTATTGCGGAAGCAGCCAATAGAATGTTGAATAGTTATATATTTGATGCGATTGATATGCCGTTAGATGTGGATGTACAAACTATTACAAGAAAGATCAATGATTACATTGCACATGTTGGTAATATCTCAAAACTTTATTTATTAGTTGATATGGGTTCTCTTGAAGAAATATATCAGGGATTAGATACAAGTAATGCAGATATTGCCTTAGTAAACAATATTAATACTAAATGTGCGTTAGAAATAGGACAGGGAATCAAACTCAATAAAACAGTGACTGAAGTAATTGATTCTATTCTTAAGGAAAACATCTATAAAACGCATGTAGAACTTAAGAAAAAGAAAGAACCTATTGTAATCTGTTCTTGTGCATCAGGAGTTGGTACAGCGAATAAGATCAAAGAAATCTTATTCAATTCTTTACCTGAAGATTCTAATCTAAAGATTATTACTTATGATTATCCTGCTTTAATACGTAAACAGGTCTATGATCAGTTAATGAATGATTATGAGGTTGTATGTGTCATTGGAACACTTGATCCAAATATTGAATCTATGAAATATATAGGTATACAGGAATTGATTATTAATGAGGGTCAGAATGCGATAGAAGTATATTTTGGGAAGTATATGACTCAAGCTCAGATGGAGATATTCGAAAAGAATATCTTACGTAATTTCACATTATCCAATGTCATGAATAACTTAACTATATTAAATCCAGATAAACTACTTGAACATGTTGCGAAAGCAATTGATCATCTACAGAATATCTTACATAAGAGATTTAAGAATAGAACATGCTTTGGATTATATGTTCATATCTGCTGTCTTGTAGAAAGATTAGTTACAAGACAAGCTATTTCAAACTTTACTGATCAAGACTTTAAAGAAAAGCATCAAGAGTTTATAAATCAGGTAAATATCTCAATGAAAGAAGTTAAGACATACTACAACGTTGAGATTCCAGATGAAGAAATAGAATATATATACAACTATATTATAAATGATTAGTGTGCTATTAATTGGCACACTTTTTGCTTGTTTATAAGTGAAAGTTGGTTGTACAGATTAAGCGTAAAGATCTGTAAACTGGCACAAAGCTTGCTTGAGTATAAGTGGAAGCGAGTTGTACAGATCAAGCGTAAAGATCTATAAACTGGCACGAAGCTTGCTTGAGTATAGGTGGAAGTTAGTTGTACAGATCAAGCGTAAAAATCTATAAACTGGCACGAAGCTTGCTTGAGGATAAGTGGAAGCTAGTTGTACAGATCAAGCGTAAAGATCTGTAAACTGGCACAAAGCTTGCTTGAGGATAAGTGGAAGCTAGTTGTACAGATTAAGCGTAATTAATCTATAAACTGGCGCGAAGCTTGCTTGAGTATAAGTGGAAGTTAGTTATGCAGATTAAGCGTAAAGATCTGCAAACTGGCATAAAGCTTGAACTAAAATATACAGAAAGGAGAACAGAATATGGCAAAAATCATACTTGCATCACATGGAGGGTTGTCTAAAGGAATGAAAGATTCAGTTTCTATGATTGTTGGAGATTTAGCTAAGGATGTAGAAACATATAGCTTGCTTCCTGGAGAAAATCCTGAAGACTTTTATCAAGAAGTTTTGAATGAAGCAAAAGAGAGTGAAGAACTATTCTTAATCTTATGTGATGTTAAAGGTGGAAGTGTTCACACAGCATTATCTAAACTCGCAGTATTAGATAATGTAATGGTCTTCTCAGGAATGAACATGGGACTAGTATTAGATGTAGTAATGAGAAGCATGAACGGAAATCTTGAATTAGCAGATGCGAACGATTTGATCGAAGCAGCTAAAGATGGAATGACTGTTATGAACGGAATGATAAGCGAAGATGATGAAGATTTCTAATAGGAGGAGAAAAAAATGATTAAATTATTAAGAGTGGATCACAGATTGTTACATGGTCAAGTTGCTTTTTCTTGGAAAAATGCAGTTGAAGCAGATTGTATCTTAATTGCGTGTGATGCAGTTATGAAAGATGATTTAAGAAAAACTTCAATCAAGATGGCAAAACCAAGTGGTGTTAAATTAGTTATCAAAAGTATGGATGATGCAGTAAAAGCAATCAACAGTGGTGTTACAGACAAATATAAATTATTGACTGTAGTTGAATCTATTAAGGATGCTGAAAGATTGTGTAAAGAATGCAACATCAAAAAGTTAAATCTTGGTGGTACTAAGGCAACTGCTGAAACTCGTAATATTTCAAAAGCAATGAATATTACACCAGCAGAAGAAACAATTTTAAAAGGATTATGTGAATCAGGTGTAGATGTAACAATTCAGATGGTTCCAGAAGATAATCCAGTAAATGTAGAAAAAGTTTTATAGGAGGAGAAATATGTTACTACAAGCAATTTTACTTGGCTTGGTAGCAATGCTTGGAAATGCTGAGTATTTGTTCGGTACAAGTTTGTTGTCAAGACCATTGGTTATGGGTACTTTAACAGGTATTGTACTTGGTGATGTACAAACAGGTGTTACTTTAGGTGCAACATTAGAATTAGCATTTATGGGAGCTTTCTCAATCGGTGCTAGTATTCCACCTGAAATGATTTCAGGAACTGTATTAGGAACAGCTTTCACAATTACAACAGGAGCTGGACCAGAAACTGCATTAACTGTAGGTTTACCAGTTGCTTCATTAGTATTAATTGCAAAGAACGTTGGAATGGTATTCATCTTACCTCCATTTGTTCATAAAGCAGATAAATATGCAGCTGAAGGAAATATGGCTGGAGTTGCTAGAATGCACTTATTAGGTGGATTCTTCGGTGTCAACTTAATTATCGGTGTGATTGTAGCATGTGGTTACTATGCTGGTGGACCAGCTGTACAGGCTTTATTAAATGTCATTCCTAAATGGATTTCAAATGGTTTACAGATCACAATGGGCTTATTACCTGCAATTGGGTTCGGTTTATTATTAATGATGATTATGGACAAAGAAGTTGCATGTTTCTTCTTCTTAGGATTCGCATTAAGCGTATACTTAAAGATTCCAGTAACAGCAATCGCAATTTTTGGAGTAATCATTGCTATCGTATTAACTCAGTTACGTAGTAATTCAGCTCAAACAGCTATAGAAGGAGGAGTGGATGAAGATGACGACTTCTAATAAATTAACTAAAAAAGAATTAAATCAAGTATTCTGGCGTTCATTCGGTTTGGAATGGTCTTGGAACTATGAAAGACAAATGAACATGTCATACTGCTATAGTATGTTACCAGTTATCAAAAAGTTATATACAAATAAAGAAGATCAAGCTGCAGCTATGAAACGTCACTTGGAATTCTTCAATACAACTCCACAATTGGCAACATTAATCTTAGGTATTAGTGCTGCTATGGAAGAAAGTAACGCAAATGATCCTGAATTTGATACAGAAAGTATCAACAATGTAAAGGTTTCATTAATGGGACCTTTAGCAGGTATTGGTGATTCATTCATCTGGGGAACATTACGTATTATCGCTACTGGTGTTGGTTTATCTCTAGCAAATCAAGGAAATATCTTAGGACCTATCTTATTCTTATTAATCTTCAACCTTCCAGCTCAGGGATTACGTTATTATTTAATGAATACTGGTTATAAATTAGGTAGTGGATTCTTGGCTAAGATCCAGCAGAATGGATTAATGTCAAAACTCACTTATGCAGCAAGTGTTTTAGGATTGATGGTTGTTGGTGGTATGACTGCTGAAAACGTATCAATCAGTTTCCCATTGAAGTTTGGTTCTGGTAATGAAGCAACTACATTAAATTCTGTATTCAATAATATCATGCCTGGTTTAATGCCATTATTATTCACATTACTAGTTTACTACTTATTGAAAAAGAAAAATGTTAAGACAACTACATTATTGTTAATCTGTGTTGTGATCGGATTAGTCGGAGCATTCTTTGGTATCTTAGGTTGTTAATAAATTAAAAAAAACGGAGGAAAAGAAAATGGAAATGATTAAATTTAATGAACAGGAAAAAATCGATAGCGTAAATGGCGCATTAGCTTTACGCCCTCAGATCAACGAAATCGTTGATGAAATCTGCGAACATGGATATTCAAACATCTGCTGGTTAGGTGTTGGTGGTACTTGGGCAAGTGCTATGCAGGCTACAGTACACATGAAAGAAATGAGTGCTATTGAAACTTGGGCAGAAAATGCTGCTGAATACTTAACTACAGGAAACAAACGTATTACTAAAGATACAGTTGTTATTATCTCATCTGTATCTGGAAACACTAAAGAAGTAGTTGATGCTATCAAAAAAATTAAAAATGAAGTTGGTGCTACAGTTATCTCATTTGTTGATGTTAAAGAAGCTATCTTATTAGATTTAGGAGACTACAAGATCTCTTATCCAATGAACGAACAGTTAAAGTTCTTCATGGTTGCTGACCGTTTCATGTTCAACAATGGTGAATTAGAAGACTACGATGATATGTATGCTGAATTTGATAAATACTTAGCAGAAGATTTAGTAGAAGTTGAAAAGAAAGCTGAACCATTCGCTATTGAATTCGCTAAAAAACACTGGAATGATGAAATGCACTACTTTGTAGGTGCTGGAAACCAGTGGGGTGCTACTTACTCATATGCAATGTGCTATTGGGAAGAACAGTTATGGTTAAAAACTAAATCAATCACATCAAATGAATTCTTCCATGGTATGTTTGAAATCGTAACTAAAGAGACTCCAGTTACAATCTATATTGGCGAAGATGCTCAGCGTCCATTATCAGAACGTGTAGCTAACTTTATTCCAAGAATTTGTGCAAACTACACAATCATTGATACTAAAGATTATGAATTAAAGGGAATTAGTGAAAAATATCGTAAACACTTATCTCATCACGTAATGCATGCTGTAAACAACAGAATCGACGTTCACATGGAAATCGAAACTCGTCACCCTATGGAAATCCGTCGTTACTACAGAAGATTAGAATACTAAAATATAAAGGGTGGATTTATTCCACCTTTTACACCTTAATTGGGGGTATATTATGAATAAATTAACAATGCTTGATTATGTTAAAGAAACACCAGGCGTATTAAGAACAAATATTGAACAATATACTACACTAGTTGATCCATTGATGAAAGAAGTGCAACAAAAAGAAATCAAACGTATTTTACTTATTGCTTCTGGATCAAGTCATAATGCTTGTTATTGTGCTAGAAGTTTTGTGGAAAAAGTAAGTGGTTTAGAAGTTAGAATCATTACTCCATATACATTTACGTACTATGAAAATGATATTAAAGAGAACGACTTAGTTTTAGTGGTTACACAGAGTGGTTTAAGTACAAATGCAATTGAAGCATTAAAAATCATTAAGAAAAAAGAATGTAAAGCTATTTGTTTAACAGGAAATAAAAACAGCGATGTAAAAGATGTTGCGGATGTTGTGATTGAATATGGTGTGGGCAAAGAATTAGTTGGCTATGTCACAAAAGGTGTTTCTTCACTTGCGTTATTCTTAGATTTATTCGCAATTGCATATTCTGGAAAGACTGAATATTTGGATGAATTAAAGAAAGCAGCTGATTTAAATGAAGAAATGATTGATCAGGCTACAAACTTTATTCAGCGACATTATAAGAATTTCACATCTATGTCCTGGGTTTACAGTTGTGGAGCCGGTGCCAATTATGGAACAGCACTTGAAAGTGCATTAAAAATCGGTGAAACCATTCATATTCCAAGTTGCTGCTATGAAATTGAAGAGTACATTCATGGACCAAACCTTCAATTGACGCCACAATACAATGTGATTTTCTTTGATGGAAACGATGGTGCAAGTCGACGCGTAGAACAAGTATATAAGGCTACGCGAAAAGTCAGCAATCGAGCTTATTTAATTTCAAACAATCCTCAATTATCAAGTGATGATCATGTTTTAAGTTTGAGTGATACTGTTTCAAGTGAATTATGTCCACTTGTATATCTACCATTTGTACAATTATTAAGCTTTATTGTTTCAAATGACTTACACTCTATTTATCAACATCCATTATTAAAAGAATTTAAGGCTATTGCTGCTGCAAAAACGGAGAATTTTGTGAATTATGATGGAGACGATTAAAACTGTTATTTTTGATATGGATGGTGTGATATTTGATAGTGAAACCATGTATATAAATGATTTGATAAGATTTTTTAAACAGCATGATATAGAAATACAAGTAAGTGATTGTATTCCTCTCATTGGTATTGATAGTAAATTATATTATGAACAAGCATACACAATGTGGAATGAAAAAACTGATTTCATGACATTTAAAAATATGCTTCAAGAATATTTTCGTTCATTTGATTGTGATTATAAAGCGGTAGTTAGACCTCAGATCTATTCCGTTTTAGAATACTTAAGTAAACATTATAAAATAGCGTTAGCGTCCTCTTCTAGTTTATATAGTATTAATAATGCGTTGGATCAGGCTGGTTTAAAAAAGTATTTTTCACTTATAGTAAGTGGTGAACAATTCAAAGAAAGTAAACCAAATCCAGAAATATATTTACATACAATCAAAGAATTGAATGTGAATAAGGATGAAGCTATTATTATTGAGGATTCATCTAAAGGAATATTAGCTGCAAATAGAGCTGGTATTAAGGTATTGGCTTTAAAAGATGATAAGTTTGGTTTAGATCAGAGTCAGGCAGATATAATTATTAATGAATTAAATGATATTATAAAGTTGATTGAGAAAGGAGCATAAAAGTATGAATGCTATGTTAATTGTCGCTATAGTGATTGCTATTATTGGTACTGTTCCAGTAATCATCAGAAAGAAACTCCTAAAAAATTATCTAACATTACTCCAAAACAATGATATCAAGGCAATAAAAGACTTAATGGCAACTCAACTAGCTAAGATATGTATTCCTCCATTTAATAGGGAATATTTACTTTTAAATGCTTATTTAAAATTAAAAGATGACAAACAAATAGATACTCAAGTAAACAATATAATAGATCATGTTCCTATGAATTCTAAGCAGAAGTCTGCTCTCGCAAAATCAGTATTCTATATATATGTAGATAAGAAGAATGCATCTATGATGGACCGTTTGTTGGAAATGGTTAGCACGACAAATGATCATGCCCTATATAGACAGATGGATATGGTTAATGATACTTTGATTAGTGGTGGAATTAAGTATTATGATGAATTAAAATCTGATCTAGAAGATGTAGAATATACTAGAAACAATGAAGATACTCCCTATCTTGAATTCTTATTATCAATTATCTACAAGAATATGGGTAATGAATCAAAAAGCAAGGAATATAAGAATAAAGCCTTAGAAGACAGTAAAGGAACTGTATATGAATCTTTAATTAAATCCCAAAATTAATAGGATGATTGAAAGATTCCTTACCGTAAAGACAGCCTAATAGGTTGTCTTTTATATTTACCAGAATATTTCTATCACATCAACATAATTATGCTATAATTGTGTTGATGAAAGGAATGAGATATTATGCCACTAATTCTACCTATTAAGGAGTTAAGAAATACGAATGATATCTCTAATATTGCACACAAACATCATGAACCTATTTTTATTACAAAAAATGGCTATAGTGACCTGGTTGTGATGAGCAGTGAATTATACGACGAGTTTGCTAGAATAAATCGTATAGACAAAGCAATCTTTGAATCTGAACAAGAACTGTTGGATGGTGCAGAAGCAGTTGATGCAAAAAAAGTATTCGATGATTTGGAGAAAAAGCACTAAGAATATAGATGACTATAAAACGCATTCACACCATGCGTTTTTTTTCATATAATCAGACTTGTTTAGAAAAATCACCTTCTGCAACCACCAGTTGACATATTTTCATCCTGAATTGGTAGAAGGAAACTATCATAATTGGTATATTTGGTATGTAAGGAGGAGATGATTATGATTTTAGCTGATAAGATTATAGAAGAAAGAAAAAAGAATGGCTGGTCACAGGAAGAACTCGCTAATAAGTTAGGTGTCTCTAGACAAGCTGTTTCAAAATGGGAAAGTGCAGGATCTATACCAGACCTACAAAGAATACTTCAGATGTCTGAACTATTTGGTGTGACTACTGATTATTTACTAAAGGATGAAATAGAAGAAGAACCACTGAATAAATATGTTGAAACAAAAACAATCAAGGTAAGTATGGAAGAAGCCAATCAATATCTTGATATGAAAAGTAGAGGTTCAAGAATAGTCGCCAATGCGACAAGTTTATGCATATTAAGTCCTGTACCTCTTATAGTATTAGGTACAATGACAGAAGATCATACACTTGTAGGTTTTAGTTTAGTATTTCTTCTTATGCTAGTCGCAATAGCTGTTTATCTATTTGTGAATTATGGATTACACGAGTCGCATATGCAGCATCTAGAAAAAGAAAGCTTTGAAACAGAATATGGTGTATCAGGAATGGTACGTGAAAGAAGAGAACAATATGAACCAACATTCACAAGGAATATTGCGATAGGAGTAGTACTTTGTATTCTTTCTGTCATTCCTACTATAATGGCAGGTGTAATGGAAGTAGAAGATTATATGAGTGGTATATCTGTAGGTCTATTACTTATTATTGTTTCTATTGGTGTCAATATTCTTATTCGTGCAGGTATGATCAAGTCTAGCTATGATACTCTATTGCAGGAAGGAGAATACACAATAGAAGAGAAACATTTGAAAAAGAAGACAGATGCTTTTTCGGGTGCTTATTGGTGTTTGATAGTCGCGATATATCTTGGATGGAGTTTCTGGACAAATAACTGGAAGTTCACATGGATTATATGGCCAGTGGCAGGAGTATTATATGCAACAGTGCTTGGTATAGTGAAAATGAATATAGAAGGTAGAGGGAAGTAGTTCATTCATTCTTAAAATAATTATGAGATAAGTGATAGTTTACAAGTTTTCTTGTGAACTATTTTTTTCTCATTGTATAATGAATATACAAAACATTTGACACTAAACCAAGGTTTAATGTTACCCTAATAAAGGTGGTGATTGTATGGAAACAAAGGAAATACTAGAAAAAGTAAAAACAGGAGAACTATCTGTTGAAGAAGCCGAACAATTCTTTAAGAAATCTGCTTTTGAAGAATTAGGCTATGCGAAATTAGATACAAATAGAGAAATACGTTCAGGTTTTCAGGAAGTGATTTATTGCCAGGGAAAAGCAGATGATCACTTAGTCGGTATTGTGAGAAGACTTTATGAGGTGCAGGGAGAAGTATTTGGGACAAGAGCCTCAAAACATCAATATGAACTCTTAAAGAATGAATTTCCTGAACTAGAATATGATCCATTATCACATATTATTAAGATAGAAAAAGAAAAGGAACATAAAGGGAAGATTGTTGTATGTAGTGCTGGTACAGCAGATCTTAATGTGGCTGAAGAAGCTGCACAGACAGCTGAATTCTTTGGGAGTCATGTAGAACGTTTGTATGATGTAGGTGTGAGTGGTATTCATCGCTTATTATCTAAATTAGATATCCTGCAATCTGCAAGATGTATTATTGCGGTGGCAGGAATGGAAGGAGCTCTTGCAAGTGTCATAGGTGGTTTAGTAGACTGTCCTGTTATTGCAGTACCTACATCAGTGGGTTATGGAGCCAGCTTTCATGGTGTCAGTGCTTTACTTACAATGATTAATTCCTGTGCCAATGGTATTGCGGTAGTGAATATTGATAATGGCTATGGTGCAGGTTATATTGCAACTCAGATTAATAGAACGGGAGAATCAAAATGAATCAATTATATTTAGAATGTTATTCTGGAATAAGTGGAGATATGTTTGTCGCAAGCTTACTTGATCTAGGTGCTTCAAAAGAAGTATTAGAAGAAGTTCTTTCATCATTACCTCTTGCTGGTTTTAAAACTGAAATCACAAGAGTCAATAAATCAGGACTTGATGTCTGTGATTTTAATGTTATTTTGGATCATGATAATCATGATCACGATATGAACTACTTATATGGTGAACATACACATCATGAACATCACCATCATCATGAACATCGTCACTTGCATGATATTTTACATATCATTGATCATGCACAAATGACAGATCATGCTAAAGAATTGGCTAAAAAGATCTTCACTATTTTAGGTGAAGCAGAGGCAAAAGCCCATGGTACTTCTATTGAAGAAGTCCATTTTCATGAAGTAGGTGCTGTGGATTCTATTGTAGATATTATTTCTGCAGCTGTGTGCTTTGATGATTTAGGGATTGATGAAGTTTATATTCCGGTTATTTATGAAGGAACAGGTACTGTACATTGTGCTCATGGAACACTGCCTATCCCAGTTCCTGCAGTGAATAATATTGTATCGAGTCATCATTTACCTATTCATATTGATACTATCAAAGGTGAATTAGTGACTCCTACAGGCGCTGCCATTGCTGCGTCTATTGTGACATCTTATACACTTCCTTCTACCTTTACAATTAAAAAGACAGGTATAGGGGCAGGTAAGCGTGCTTATGAAAGACCAAGCTTACTTCGTGCAATGTTGATTGAAACAGATCCCAGGCACCAATAAGGTATGTAAGCTAGAAACAAATATTGATGATAGTACAGGAGAAGTATTAGGTCATGTGATGGAGTTATTAATGTCTCATGGCGCAAAAGATGTTCATTACATTCCTGTGATAATGAAAAAGAACAGACCTGCTTATTTACTCAATGTATTATGTGATGAAGAAAAAAGAAAAGAATTAGAAACAATCATCTTCAAAGAAACAAGCACTATCGGTATTAGACGTACTTACATGGAACGTACAGTTCTTCAAAGAACTTTTGAAACTATTTCTACACCTTTAGGTGATGCTATATTTAAGGTAGTCAATATAGAAGGAAATATAAGAGCCTATCCTGAATATGAAAGTGCGAAGTTATTAAGTGAAAAACATAATTTATCTATTATTGATGTTTATCAATTGTTGGAAAGGAGTTATTATGAATTTAGTCGCCATCATTGATCAGTATCTACATGAAGATGTTATGATTGCTTTTTCTGGTGGCGTAGACAGTACACTCTTATTAAAAATAGCCGTTGAAGCATCAAAGAGATATCATACGCATGTCTATGCTGTTACTATTCAAACAGCGCTTCATCCTGTGATGGAGGCAGATGAAGCCAAGCGAATAGCTGACGAATTAGGGGCTATTCATAAAGTGATTCATGTAGATGAATTAGAAGGTGCAGGAATAAAGAATAATCCTGTAGATCGTTGTTATTTATGTAAGAAGTATATGTTTACTAAAGTGAAGGAACTCGCACATAGTTTAGGTATTTCTACTATTCTTGAAGGTACAAACGCCGATGATTTAAAACAATATCGTCCTGGTATCAAAGCAATTCAGGAATTAGGATTACATAGTCCACTCTTAGAGGCTAATATGACTAAAAAAGAAATTAGAGAATTGGCTGCTGATTATGATTTAAAAGCGGCTAATAAGCCTTCTTCACCATGTCTTGCGACAAGATTTCCTTATCATACATTACTTAATTATGAGGAAATGCGTAAAGTAGAAAAAATTGAAGATTATCTTCATGCATGTGGTTTCTATAATGTACGCGCAAGAATACATAATGACTTAGTACGTTTAGAAATTGATCAGGATGCTTTTATGAAATGTATGGACTACCGTCAAGAGATTGTCTTATTTATTAAGGAATTAGGATACGACTATGTAACACTTGATCTAGAAGGATTTAGAAGCGGTAGTCAAGATATTAAACTGGAGGAAAAATAATATGCATATGGCTGACGCCTTAGTCTCACCTGCTGTTGCGACAACGATGTATCTGGCATCAGGTGCAATGACTATTTATTCAATTAAAAAACTAGAAGAAGAAAATGATCCACAGAAACTCCCAATGATGGGAGTTATGGGTGCCTTTGTCTTTGCAGCCCAGATGATCAATTTCACTATCCCAGGAACAGGTTCTTCAGGACACTTAACAGGAGGACTCATGTTAACAGCACTACTTGGTCCTTATGCAGGCTTTTTAACGATGGTAGGTATACTGGCAATACAATGTCTGCTTTTTGCGGATGGTGGGTTACTTGCCCTAGGTTGTAATATATGGAATATGGCATTTTATGGCTGTTTTATCTCTTCGATGTTGATATTTAAGCCAATAATCAATAAAAAATTATCTAAGAAGAATTTGATGATTGCCTCTATCTTAGGTTCTATCATCTCTTTACAATTAGGTGCCTTCTCAGTAGTTGTAGAAACAGAATTATCAGGTATTACAGCACTCCCATGGAACTTATTCATTGGTGTGATGCAGCCTATTCATCTTGCGATAGGTGCGGTAGAAGGTATCATTACAGGCTTAGTTCTATCATTTATTTATGAAGCACGTCCAGAACTGATCTGGCAGGGGCATACAACTAAACTGGCAAAAACATCTAAAAAGAAGCTTCTTGCACTCTTTGGTGGTCTCTCTGTCGCAGTGGCTGGTATCTTATCCATATTCGCAAGTGCCTTTCCTGATGGATTAGAATGGTCTATTTTACAGTTAACTGGTTCTACAGAACTACAACACAAAGGGGCTATTTATTCTATGTCTTCGCGTGTTCAGGAACTCACTGCATTATTACCTGACTATAATATTTCAGGACATGAATCAATCTTAGGTGGGATGTTTGCAGGAATTGTTGGAGTCTTAATCGTCATAGGACTCTATATGCTCATTCATCGTTATCATGAAAAACATACAGAAAGCCATTAAGAGAGTGCATCAAATTGATGCACTTTCTAAGCGTACAACCATTCTTTCTGCCATTCATCCCACTTATAAGATTTTGATTGTATTACTTTATTTGATAATCACTGCTTCTTATTCTATTCATGATTTATATATCTTGGTGATGTTTTTACCATTACTCTTATTTTCGTTATTGGGAGAAATCAATTTATTCAAATGTTTAGGAGAACTCAAACCATTAGTGGCTTTATTACTCTTTATGGGAACACCTTTCTTATTCTTTAAGGGATATGGAATCACTTGTTTTATTGTGCTCGCATTAAAAGGAATATTTGCCTTACTATTTTCTTACATATTGATGACCACAACATCTATGGAGGAACTCTGTATGGGATTATCTAAATTAAAAATACCTCAACCTCTTATTGTCGTCATCATGTTAATACAAAGATATCTCATTCTTTTCTTTAAAGAAACAGATAAAACTTTGCTTGCCTATAGTTTACGTGCACCAGGGCAGAAGGGTATTTCTATAAAGACATGGGGTACATTAGTTGGTTCAATGATGCTTCGTTCCATTGATCGTGCTATGAATGTCTATCAATCTATGATGTTAAGAGGTTTTAAAGGTGTAATGCCATTAAAATCACAAAAATATGATTATAAGTTATCTAAACTTACATTTGGTATTATGTGTGTACTATTACTATTCTTGAAAGGAGTTGTATTATGATTAAACTGAATCATTTCTCTTTCTCTTATATAGAGAATCGTATTATATTAGATGATTTGAATTTTCATATCCAAAAAGGTGAAAAAGTAGGACTCATTGGCTGTAATGGGGCAGGAAAATCTACACTTCTTAAAACTATTATTGGAATAGAAAATGGTCAGGGAGAACTGAAAGTTACAGATTTAACTATGAACAATCAAAACCTTGCATCCATTCGTTCTCATATTGGCTATGTCTTCCAGGATTCAGATAATCAGCTCTTTATGTCTTCTGTATATGAAGATGTAGCCTTTGGACCAATGAATGAAGGATTACAGGGAGAAGAATTGGAAGAACGCATCAATAAAGCATTAGATCTTGTACATATGCAGGAAAAGAAGCATGAAAAGATTTATCGCTTATCTGGTGGAGAGAAAAAAAGAGCTGCCATTGCGACAGTCCTTTCTATGCGTCCAGATATTCTATTATTTGATGAACCTTCTGTTTCATTAGATCCTAAACATCGTCGTGGACTAATCAACGTATTAAATGAACTCCCTTATACAATGTTGATAGCGTCCCATGATTTAGATTTTATTTATGATACATGTGATCGTGTTTTATTACTATCTAATGGAAAGCTTGTTGCAGATGGACCAACTCAAGACATCTTAACAAATAAAAAGCTTCTTGAAGAAAATGGTTTAGAGCTTCCTCTTTCATTTAGTAGACAAAAGAGTATATAATAAAACCCTGTGAGGTGAAAAAGATGCGTTATGCACAAATAAGAGAAGTAGATATTGCGAATGGACCAGGTATTAGAGTATCTCTTTATACTCAAGGGTGTCATCGTCATTGTCCATTCTGCTTTAATCAGGAAACATGGGATTTTAATGGAGGAAAGGCTTTTACATCTGAATTAGAAGATGTATTAATTACACTTATTAACAAACCCCATATTGCTGGATTCACACTTTTAGGTGGAGAACCTTTTGAAGAAGAAAACAGAGACGATATTTTAGAATTACTCAAACATATCAAAAAAGAATGTCCTACTAAATCTATCTGGGTCTATTCTTCATTCCTTTATGAAGAAATTATGGAATGGAAACAGCCTTTACTTGATTATGTAGATGTATTAGTAGATGGACCATTTGTGAATGAATTAAAAGATGCGAATCTCAAATTCAGAGGTTCTTCTAATCAAAGAATTATTGATATTAAGAAAACAAAAGAAAATAAAGAAATCACTTTAGTTGAGTTCAAAGAGATATAATAAAAACTTATTGATTTGATAAGTATTTTCCTATACAAAAGATAACGTTTTAGCGTATAATAATATTTATAAAGATTATAAATGGAGGGGATTTTTATGAAAAGTCTCAAGATTATAGTGGCAGCAGCCTTGGCTGCTTCTATGTTAGTGGGATGTGGTTCTACTTCCGACGATAAAGCGATTTATAACTTTTCAAGTGAAGCAGATGTAACATCTCTAGATTCAAGTGTATCTGATGATGGTGTTTCATTTAATGCGATTCATGCATTTAGTGAAGGACTAATGGATATTACTGCAAAGGGTGGTACAAAGCTTGTACCAGCTGCTGCATCATCTTATAAGATGTCAGATGATGGATTGACTTATACATTTACTATTAGAAAGAATGCGAAATGGTCTAATGGTGATGACTTGACTGCAGATGATTTCGTTTATTCATGGAGAAAGTTAATTGGAAATGCAGGTAGTTATGCTTATATCTTCGGTAAAGAAGGTGCATGTATTAAGAATGCAGATGAATTGGCTGAACTTGGTACAACTGCTGGTGATAAGATCAAAGAACTAGGTGTTGAAGCAAAGGATAAGAAAACATTACAGGTTACTTTATCTCAGCCATGTCCTTATTTCTTAGAAATCATGACATTCCCATGCTTCTATCCACAGAATCAGAAATTTGTTGAAAAGTGTGGTTCTAAATATGCCACTGATGCAAAGTATTTACTTGCGAATGGTCCATTCAAGGTAACTAAGTGGACTAAGTCTAATAAGATCACTTTTGTAAAGAATGATAAGTACTACGGTGCAGATAGGATCGAATTAGATGGTTTAAATATGTATCTTGTTCAGGATCCTAAGACTGCAGCTGCGGCATTTGATAATGGTAAAGTTGATTTTGCGACTATTAACTCAGCTTTAGTTGATAAGTATGAAGGTAAAGATAGTCTTGTAAAGTTCAAACAGGGTTATATGTATTATTTATATTTGAACTTCAACAATAAAGCACTTGCGAATACAAATATTCGTAAAGCATTATCTCTAGCTATTGATCGTAAAGACTTATGTAATAAAGTCTTAAAGGATGGTTCTAGAGAAGCAGATGGTTTTGTAAGTGCTGACTTCACTTATGGACCAGATGGTAAAGAATATCGTTCAGAAGGTAAAGATTATACTCAGTATAATCTAAAAGAAGCACAGGCTGCTTTTGATCAAGGCTTAAAAGAACTTGGTGTTTCTTCATTAAAGTTAAGATTGCTTTATGGTACAGATGAAACACCTGCAGATACAGAAGCAGAATATTTACAGGCATGTTTCAAAAAACTTAAAGGTTTAGATATCGAAATGGTTGCAACTGTTAAGAAAGACCGTGTAGAACGTCAGAAATCAGGCAATTTTGATATCTCATGTGCAAGATGGGGACCAGACTTCCCAGATCCTATTACTTATTTGAACCTTGTTTCTACAGGTAACTCAAATAACTATGGTAAATATAACAATGCGAAGTATGACCAGTTAATTGCGGCATCTACTACTGAAAGAGATGCTAAGAAGAGATGGCAGATGCTTTATCAGGCAGAAGATATCTGTATGAGTGAATATGCTGTATTACCGGTATTCCAGAAGGGTGCTGCATCATTACAAAATAAGAAATATACAGGTATTGTATATGAGGCTGCATTAGGTTCAGCATTCACATTCAAGTTTATTCATAAGACTAAATAAGATACAAATCCCGGGTAAATCTCGGGATTTTAAATTTCTTTAAAAAAAGTTAAAATTTCCTCTTTACAAACAGCTAAGACTTGTATATAATCGTACTTGTCTCTTACGAGAGATATGGCGGTTGTGGTGAAGCGGTTAACACACCGGATTGTGGCTCCGGCATTTCGTGGGTTCGATCCCCATCAGCCGCCCCATTTAAAAATAACTCTGGTTTACCAGAGTTTTTATTTTATATAAATAAAGGAACTGTATTTTCATATAGTTCCTTTCATGTTGTTGATAAATTAATGTGAGCAGTCTTATCTTTTGATTTTAGTGAAAATGTTGTAACGGTATATTGTTTTGAATAAATGATTAACAAGAAGAAATCGAGGTTGTTCTATGAAAAAAAAGAGAATTCTATTAATAACACTTGTTTTTGCATTATTGATCTGTTTTTTCTTTTTCTTGCCTAAAGAAAAAGCTGTAAAGAAAGAAATAAAAACTATAAGTTATGAACATCCAGAATATAAAAAACGTTATAATTTATATAAAAATAAGCATCCTCATCTAACGAAAGAAGAAATCATTACACTTGTAAATATGAATCGTGATTATGATTTCTATGATCATATTATAAAACAAGAACACCCTAATGATTTAAATACAATTGTGAATAAATATTATCAGTTAGATGAAAACTATGCGCCCGATGATCTTGTAGAAATCAATAATAAAGCCAAAAAGTATGGTCTTCTCTATAGTAAGCATACTGCTCGAAAAGTCTTATATGATGATTTTATTGCTTTACAAGAGACTTGTTATCAAAAGGGCTTTGAGTTATATGTAACTTCTGGCTATCGTTCTACACTTTGGCAAAAAGAAATTTATAATCATATGGTAGAAACCTATGATGTTGCAAAGGCCGATGAAACATGTTCACGTCCTGGTCATAGTGAGCATACAACAGGTCTAGGACTTGATGTTGCTTTAGATCAATACAAATATGAAGATGTTGTTAATCACCCTTGCTATAAATGGCTTTTAAGTCAATTAAGTCAATATGGGTTTATTCTACGTTACCCAAAGGATAAAGAAGATTTGACAGGGTATCATTATGAATCATGGCATATTCGTTATGTTGGTAAGGATTTAGCTAAAAAGGTAGAAGAAAGTCAATTAACATTTGATGAATATTATGCTAGATATTACTAAAAAGAAGATAAAAAACTATCTTTTCTAGACTGTAAGTAAACAAAATTGAATAGTATGTGATAATATAATTAATGTCGTAAGTGTCCACACTCCAATTAAGAAAATTTGTGGTCTTGCGACTTTTTTGTTTCTTATTAATAAGTGCCTATGTAATAATAGAAATGACCTATCAATTTGATGAGATAGACCTGTGAAAAGATCAACAGGACTTATAAATGGTTTTAAATATCCGAATTTTTCAACAATCTGAAAGGAATTGTATTTTCAGATTGTTTTTTTATATAATGATGAAGGGAGGGATTTATATGGATATAGATTCTTTAAAAGTATCAAAGAAAACAGATCAGCTCTTTTTGGTTTGTGTCGATCATAATAATACAAGTCATGCGACATTCTATTATTATAAGAAAGAAGAAAAATGGGAGCTTGTCTTACAAACACCAGCACTTATTGGACAAAGAGGCATGGGTGAAGGAAAAGAAGGAGCAAGACAAACACCTATAGGTGAATATACTTTTGGGAAACTCATGGGTATTGCGCCAGATCCTGGTACAAAGATGGATTATCATCAGATTACTGAAGATGATTATTGGTGTAGTGAACAATATTATAATGAGTTTGTGGATGAAAAGACTATGGACCATTCTCATTGTACAAAAGAGAATGACGAACACTTGATAGATTATACTAAACCTTATGAATACACAGCCTTCTTTAATTATAATAAGGAATGTATTAAAGGAAAGGGCAGTGCTTATTTCTTTCATTGTTTTGGTACACATGACTATACAATGGGATGCGTTGCCTTACATCATGATATTGTGAAATATCTCTTTACTATTATTGATGAAAAGACGATTATGATCATCGATTCTTATGATAATTTGTATAAATATTAGTTAGTGTCACTATGATAATTTTGTGTTATACTTTCATTAAGTTCAGAGTATGAACAAGAAAGGTGTAAAAGAAAATGTTGAAATTCTTGAAAATGGAAGGTATCGGGAATGATTATGTTTACTTTGACGGAATCAATCAGAATGTTCCAACAGATGAAACATTTATCAAGAAGGTATCTAATCGTCATATAGGTATTGGCAGTGATGGTGTCATTATCATCTTACCAAGTGAAACATGTGATTTCAGAATGCGTATGTTCAACCTTGATGGAAGTGAAGGAAAGATGTGTGGAAATGGAATCCGCTGTTTTTCTAAATTTGTGTATGATCAAGGCTTAACTGATAAGACAACATTGAAGATTGAAACACTTGCAGGAATAAGAACCTGTGAATTGAATGTAGAAGATGGAAAGGTAACAAGTGTCTGTGTAGATATGGGTGAACCAATTACTCTATGTTCTGATATTCCGGTGAATTATTCTAAGGTAGAGATGGTGAATGCACCTATTGAAATAGATGGCAATACATACTATTGTACAGCTGTTTCTATGGGTAATCCGCATGTCATCCAGTATGTAGATACACTTGATTTTGATATCGAAGCAATTGGTCCTAAGTTTGAGCATGCTTCTTTATTCCCTGAATCAGTGAATACAGAATTTGTAAAGGTTGTTGATAGAGGACATCTAAAGATGCGCGTATGGGAAAGAGGCAGTGGTGAAACAATGGCTTGTGGTACAGGCGCATGTGCTGTGATGTATGCAAGTTATCTCAACAACAAGTGTGATGAGAAAGTGGATGTAGAATTATTAGGGGGTCATCTTCAGATTGAACTCCGTGATAAGAAGATATTTATGACAGGTCCTGCAAGGACTACTTTTGAAGGTACATTGAAGGAGGAAAATATAAGTAACTAAATATATTGACTGTTGTGATTAAATGTGTTCAAATCCCCTCAAAGGAGAACGTCAAAATGAACACATCAAATATTACAAATTATAAACCAAAGGATTTTGCTGAACTTTTAGGCGTATCTGTTAAGATATTATAACGTTGAGATATAGAAGGAACTCTAAAGGCAAGCCGAACCCAAACTAAAGGCATTATTATACTTATAATCATCATTTACTAAATCAAGTTACATTTTTAAGTTTGGTAATACAAAAGAATTATTGCAGACCAGTGTATCGAAGAATATGGAAACCGTGTAACTTTTTATTGGATGAAGTAATGGAATAAAAAATCAAAATCACAATTTGAATACCTACAAAACATAGGTTAGGGAAATTAAATTTCATAAACACCTATTAAAAGGCGTTCTTGAAGCTGAACCTAGTACATAGATTTTCCATTTGTTCTATAATTAGCTTAGAAATCAGATGGAAAACTCGTTCAGGATATTGTTTCAATACTTCATGTTTTCTCCTGTAGGCTGTCTGGTCTTCGTAAGTATAAAAAACTGATAGAAAGGGATGAGAAAATTGCTGAAGAGCTTCAAAACGGAAATAAATCCAACAGAGGAGCAGAAAGTCAGGATTCGTAAAACAATTGGTACTTGCAGATTTATCTATAACTTCTATCTTGCTCATAATAAGGAGCTTCATGAAAGTGGCAAAAAGTTTATGAGCAGCAGCCAGTTTAGAGTATGGCTTAACAACGAGTATCTTCCGAGTCATCCGGAATATTCCTGGATCAAGGAGGCTTATTCAAAATCGGTAACACAGGCAGTAAATAACGGACAGACCGCATTTAAAAGATTCTTTGATCATAAGAGCGCCTTTCCAAAATTTAAGAAGAAAGGCAGATCTGATGTGAAAATGTATTTCGTAAGGAATAATCCAAAAGATTGCCTTTGTGAAAGACACCGAATCAAGATTCCGTCACTTGGCTGGGTACGCATCAAAGAGAAAGGATATATTCCCACAACAAAAAACGGATACGTAATTAAGAGCGGTCATGTCTCAATAAAGGCTGACAAATACTATGTTTCAGTTCTTATAGAAATCCCAGATAGAAGGACAGCCAATAATTCCAGTAAAGGAATTGGCATTGACCTTGGATTAAAAGATTTTGCGATTGTATCTAATGGCAAGACCTATAAGAACATCAATAAATCTGCAAAATTAAAGAAGCTTGAAAAAAAGCTTATTCGAGAACAGAGAAGACTTTCTCGAAAGTATGAAAATATAAAGAAAGGAGGGTCCACTCAAAAAAGAAATATACAGAAACAAAGGCTTAAGATACAGAAGCTTCATCATAAAATAGACAATATTCGTACTGATTACATCAATAAGACAATCGCAGAGATAGTGAAAACCAAGTCATCTTATATAACGATTGAAGAACTAAACGTATCAGGAATGATGAAGAACAAGCATCTTTCAAAGGCAGTTGCTTCGCAGAAGTTTTATGAATTTAAAACAAAGCTTCAAGCTAAATGCAAGGAGACTGGAATTGAACTTCGAATAGTAGATAGATGGTTCCCATCATCTAAGACATGTCACTGCTGTAAAAGTATCAAGAAAGATTTAAAGCTTTCAGATAGAATTTTCAGATGTGACTGTGGCTATATTGAAGACAGAGATTTCAATGCTGCACTTAATCTGAGAGATGCTACAACTTACGAAGTTGCATAAATAAACGCAAGCGTAGGTATGTACCGAAGGCTATTTCGGGAATTTACGACTATGGAGTGCACTAGAACTTGTGAGTAGATATGATTTCGGTCAATCCAAAGCATGCACGGTGACATAGTAAGTAATGTTCGTGAGAACTTACATTATCTCGATGTGAGTATATTTAATCACATTTTGAGTGGCAGGAAGACTATGCTTAAAACTGCAGAAGAAATTATCCAGTATATTGGAAATGCGAAAAAACAAACACCAGTCAAGGTATATATCAATGGTCATGATTTACCTAAGGATGAAGGATTCAAGATGTTTGGTACAGAAGATTCAAAAATCTGTATTGGAGATTTAGATGCAATCCGTACTTATTTAGAAGAAAACAAAGATAAGATTACAGAAACTTATATGGAACAGGATCGTCGTAATAGTGCGATTCCTATGATTGATATGACAAATATCAATGCTCGTATTGAACCAGGCTGCTTTATCCGTGAACATGTCACTATTGGAGATAATGCAGTTATCATGATGGGTGCAGTTATCAACATTGGTGCTAAGATTGGTGAAGGTTCTATGATTGATATGGGTGCAGTACTTGGAGGACGTGCTGAAGTTGGTAAACATTGTCACGTTGGTGCAGGTGCAGTGCTTGCAGGTGTTATTGAACCCCCTTCAGCAAATCCAGTTGTCTTAGAAGATGACGTATTGATTGGTGCCAATGCGGTTGTTATTGAAGGTGTAAGAATTGGTAAGGGTGCTGTCGTAGGTGCAGGTTCTATCGTTACTAAGGATGTACCAGCAGGTGCCGTTGTTGTGGGTAACCCAGCTCGTATTGTGAAAGAAGAAAAAGACGACCAGACAAAAGATAAGACTCAGTTAATGGATGATTTAAGAAAGATCTAATCATGGATGACTTAAAGAGATGGCGCAGGGATCTACATCAGATTCCTGAGCTAGGATTAAAAGAGACACAAACAACAGCTTATCTAAAAGCCGAACTGGAAAAGATGGGGTATCAGCCACATCCATTATTAGAAACAGGACTCTATGTCTTTATTGATCATGGCTATGGTAAATCAGTGGCTTTTAGAACAGATATTGATGCCTTACCTGTCAATGAAGAAACAGGTGTAGACTTTGCCTCTACCCATAAAGGAATCATGCATGCCTGTGGACATGATGGCCATATGACTGCACTTCTAGGCTTTGCGAAGGCTTTAAAAGAGAATAAAGAACCTATTCTTTATGATATTCTTTTAATCTTCCAGCCTGCTGAAGAATCTCCTGGAGGAGCACGCATTGTCTGTGAAAAAGGTTTATTAAAACAGTTTAACGTAGAATCTATTTTTGGTATTCACCTCATGCCTTTGTTAGATGAAGGTGTGATTGCTTCTAAACCAGGTGGTTTAATGGCTGAATGTGGTGAATTAGATGTAAAAGTAATAGGAAGAGGGGCTCATGCAGGACTACCTCATGAAGGTGTAGACTCTTTACTTATTGCTTGTTCTTTAATAAATGAATACCAGCATATTTTGACAAGAATGAAGACACCATTCCATCCGTCTATTATGAATATTGGAGAAATTCATGGTGGTACAGCACGTAATAGTGTTGCCAAGGAAACAGAATTCCATGGCACAGTACGTTGTTATAGTGATGAAATGTTTGCACATCTTACGGATTCTATAGGACGTATTAATAAAGGTTTTGAAGAAGCTTATGGATGTCAAATTGAGTGGAGCTGTCCACCATTCTATCCAGCTGTCATCAATGATAAAAAGCTATTTAACTATGTCTCATCAATCACTTCATTAAAAGAACTTGATGAACCACTCATGCTTGCTGAGGATTTCTCTTTCTATCAGAAAGAGGTAAAAGGTCTATTTATCTTTGTCGGTACTAAAACAAAGGAATTCCAAAGTGGACTTCATACAGGTACATTTAATTTTAATGAATCTGTATTACAGTCTGTTGTGGATATGTATATGAAAATCATTTTGAATTATCAGGAGGAGAAGTAATGGGGTATTATGAAGAAGGAGAACAGTATTTTCTTCATGCATATGGTAGATATGATACTGTTTTAGATCATGGAGAAGGAGTATATCTCTATGATACAGAAGGTAATAAATACTTAGATTTCTATAGTGGTATTGGTGTCAATTCACTTGGTTATGGTTATCCTGCTTATGTAGAAGCAGTAGAGAAGCAGTTAAAGACATTAACTCATGTGTCTAACTATTTCTATACTGTCCCAGCCATTGAAGCAGCTAAGAAAGTAGTGGAGGCAACTCGTCTTTCAAAGGTATTCTTCTGTAATTCAGGTGCAGAAGCAACAGAAGGGGCATTAAAGCTTGCTCGTAAGTATTACTTCTTAAAACATCATAAGGCTGATAGTGAAGTCATCGCTTTCCATCAGTCATTCCATGGACGTACTACAGGTTCTGTTAAGTTAACTGGTAATGCACATTATCAGCAGGCATTTGGTCCATTAATGGAAGGTGTAAAATATGCTACTTTAAATGACTTAGAAAGCGTTAAAGCCTTACTTACTGATCGTACCGGAGCTATTATTGTAGAACCAGTACAAGGTGAAGGTGGTGTCAATCCTTGCACAAAAGAATTCTTACAGGGATTAAGACAAATCTGTGATGAAAAAGATATTTGTCTTATTCTTGATGAAGTACAGTGCGGTATGGGAAGAACAGGAACTATCATGACTTATTTCCAGTATGATATCTTACCTGACATTGTCTGTCTTGCGAAAGGTATTGGCTGTGGTGTGCCAGTAGGTGCTTTTGTGGCTAATGAAAAGTATGCAGAGGCAATGGAACCAGGAGACCATGGAAGTACTTATGGAGGTAATCCATTTGTGACTGCTGCTGTTTCTACTGTATTTGATATCTTAAAGAAAGATTCAATTGTAGAAAACTGTAGTGAAGTATCTGAATATCTTCTAGAAGAGTTAGATAAAGTTGTTGATGATTATGACTGTGTCGTAGGTCATAGAGGTTTAGGATTAATGCAAGGAATTGTATTAAATGTCCCAGCTAAGAAATATGTCCAGGCATTGCTTGATGAAGGTGTCATTGTAGTAACTGCAGGTGAAAAGGTGATTCGTTTATTACCACCTCTAGTAATCACAAAAGAACATGTTGATGAATTTATTGCTAAACTTAGAAAAGTTTTAGCTTAAAATATTAAGAAATCTCCCACTTGTAAAGGAATAAGTAAGTGGGAGGTTTTTTATATGCGTAAATATCCTATATATCTTCAGGATGATGAAATATCCTGCGGTGTCTATTGTATCAAGATGATATTGAAATATTATGATATTGAAGAAGACACCCTCAACATTAAAAGAAAAGCACGAATGGACCATACGGGTACAACCATTAAGGGGTTAGTAGAAACATTTAAAGCCTATGCGATAGAAGCCAAAGCATACCATGCTTCTTTATCAGATATTAAAGAACATATTACTTTGCCCTGTATCTTACATACATTAGAAGAGGGCATAGGACATTTTGTAGTGCTCTATGAAATCAAGGAAGATACTTATATTATTGGTGATCCTGCACATGGTATTGTGGTCTATGATCAAGAAGAATTGGCATCAATTTATACAGAAAATGTAGTATCCATCACTCATATTGGACGTTATTTTGAATATGAGAATAAGACATTTAAACAGTTCTTGAAGGAAATCAAGAAGCTCTATCATAAGGATATTAGAAAATTAGGTAGCTATACATTCTTTATCACATTATTCTCTTATGTATTATCACTTATTTATGCTTCACTTATTGATTATATGAAGGTCAAAACACCGAGTGTGATATTAATAATTGTTTCAGGTGCTTACTTGCTTATTGGTTTAATGAAGATTGGTATAGAAAAGACAAAAGAGAAGAAAAGTATTCTTTTAACTCGTGCTTTTGACAAGGAATTTGTGTATACAAGTATCAGCCATGCAATAGACTTGAAAGGAGATACAGGAACATTACATCCACAGATCATGGATTTATACCAGTTAAGTCAGTTCTGTATTGCGTATTTTAGTATCTTCTATGTAGATCTTGTATCTATTCTATTAGAACTACTTGGTTTATTACTTATTTCTAGACAGTTATCTTTAGTGCTTGTTGTTGTATTAGCGATTCTATCTCTCTTTATCTATTTTAAAAGTAAACACTTCTTAGAACTCTATAAGGATTATATTGCAGCTCATATTGAGTCTTCTCATGCACTGATTGATTATTTGGACCAGAGGGAAATAGGAAAGAGATATTATGGAAAACATCAATGGCTAAAAAGATATGAACACTATTATGAAAATGAAGCCAATCATAAGCAAGATCAAGAAGAATTCTCATTGACACTCTCTGCTGGTATGCATGTGATCCAAATACTTGGAGAAGCACTTATATTATTTGTAGGGTTATTTCTTTATCATCAAAAGAGTATTCGTATGGGTGAATTGATTTTATTTTATATGGTTTATAATATGATTCTTATTCCTCTTATTCATCTTTGTACCACTCTAGTGGAATATTCCCAAAGTACAGTACTTTATGAAAAGTATAAGGAACTCACTACACCATTACCGCAAGGTCAATTGCTTATAGAAGAACCCATTCATGCTATTCATATGAATAATGTTTCTTATGCTTATGGTTTTCATGAGCCTGTTTTAAATCATCTTGATTTAGAAATAGATCATTCTTTCTTCTTGTTTGGAGATAATGGATCAGGTAAGTCTACCTTAGCTTATTTACTCGAAGGCAATGATTCTCACTATCGTGGTGAAGTACTCATAAATAATAAACCTTTAAAGGATATCAATCAGGATTCTTTAAAGAAACATATCATTCTTGTACAGGAACATGAATCATTTATTCCTGGTTCTATCAAAGAGGTATTGAATTGTGAGGATGAAAAACGTATACTTCATGTATTACTTTCCTTAACAGGCGAAAGATTAATTGAATTAGGAGACTCACCCATCACTTCTCAGGGACTTCCTTTATCCTTAGGAGAACAACAGATTCTTTCTCTTGCACGTGCCTTGTTGTGTGATGGAGATATTTATATTCTTGATGAGGCCCTGAGTCATCTTTCTTTTGAACGTAAAGAAATCATCATTCAAACTTTGTTTGAGACTTATCAAGAAAAGTTGTTTATGGTGATTTCACATGATAAAAAAATCATGAACATGGGATATGACTATGTTATAATGGATAAAGGAAAAATCATCGAGAAAGGGTGATCATAAATGAATATAGATTTTGTATTTGATAATGAAGTAGATAACTTTGAAAATAATTATGAACAGGATTTTATAGCTATTATTGAACAGGCATTAAAGACTTTAGGTATTGAAGATGATGTAGAAGTATCATGTGTACTTGTAGATGATGAAAGAATACATGAAATTAATAGAGAATATCGTCATATAGATCGTTCCACTGATGTTATCAGTTTTGCGATGGAAGATAATGATCAGTTTTATGTGGAAGGCATGCCTAGAACCTTAGGGGATATTTTTATTTCTGTAGATCATGCTAAGAAACAGGCAGAAGAATATGGTCATTCTTTAAGAAGAGAAATGTGTTTCTTATTTACACATGGTATTCTCCACTTACTTGGTTATGATCATATGACTGATGAACAGGAAAAAGAAATGTTTGGTTTACAGGATGAGATTTTAGGTGCCTTAAGTATTGAAAGAGAGGGAGTCTAATGGATTATCAATATCTAGTGGATGAAGCCTTTAAGGCAAGAGAAAATGCCTATGCCCCTTATTCACATTTTAAAGTAGGCGCATGCTGTGAACTCAATGATGGTAAGATGATTTATGGTGCCAATATTGAAAATGCAGCTTATGGCTCTACAATGTGTGCTGAACGTAATGCAGTCTTTCAGGCTTATTGTCAAGGCTACCGTAAAGAGGATATTAAAGCACTTGCGATTGTCGGAGATGGACCGACATTGATTTCACCTTGCGGTTCATGTCGTCAGGTATTGAGTGAACTTTTAAAGCCTGATACACCTATTGTATTAGGAGCAAGAGATCACTATGAAGTGACAAATATCTATGAATTATTACCTAGAAGTTTTAGTGAGGAGGATTTATGAGTTATAAATCAGGTTTCGTAAGTATTGTAGGACGTCCTAATGTAGGAAAATCTACTTTATTAAATCATATTTTAAAGACAAAATTAGTTATTACATCACCTACTGCCCAGACTACAAGAAATACAGTTCAGGGTGTTTATACAGATGATGAAGCACAGATTGTATTTTTAGATACACCTGGTATTCATAAACCACAGGATGGTTTAGGTTCATTTATGAATACAACAGCTTTAAATAGTATCGTAGGAACTGATGTGATTTTATTTATCGAACCTGCCAATGAACGTATTGGCAAGGGGGACCGCTTCATTGTAGAAAGGCTAAAGAAAGCAGAATGTCCTGTCTATCTTGTTTTAAATAAGGCGGATCTTCTTTCAAAAGATGAATTAATGGATAAGTTGATTGAATGGAATCAGATGATGGACTTTAAGGAAATCATCCCAATCAGTGCACTTAATGGGGATAATGTGGATGAATTAATCAAGACTGTAAAACAGGATTTACCAGAAGGTCCAGCTATTTATCCAGAAGATACAATTACAGACCATCCAGAACAGTTTATTATGGCTGAATTCATTCGTGAAAAGATTCTTTATTTCACTCATGATGAAATTCCACATGATGTGGCAATAGAAATTGAACAGTGGATTGAAGATGAAAATGGATTAGACATCATGGCTGTCATTATTGTGAATAGAAAAAGCCAGAAAGGTATTATTATTGGTAAGCAGGGGACAATGATCAAAAAGATCAAAGATCAGGCAAGACGTGATATGAAGCGTTTTGCGGGTGTTCCTGTTAAGCTTTCACTCTTTGTAAGAGTAGAAAAAGACTGGCGTAATAAAGCACAGTATTTAAAGGAATTTGGTTACAACCAGGATGATTACTCATAATATTGAGAAAACTAAAGGGGTTGTACTTAAAATGACTCCTTCAAAAGAATCTGATGCGATACTTTCTATTTATACACATGACTATGGTCGTATATCTGTCTATGGAAAAGGAATTAGAAAGATCAATTCTAAAAACGCCCGTGGAGTGACACCTTCTTCGTTAAGCTTATTTGAATTGAATATACGTAAAGGCTTGTCTACTCTTGTACGTGCAACAGGAATTGAATACTATATACATATCCAGGATCATATAGAAACAGATATTCTTGCACAATGTTTATTGGAATATTATTATCGCTATGTTCCTGAAAATAAACCGGATCTAGATACTTATGCATTTTTGGTTGATGCCCTTAAAGCAATAGATACAGGATATTCATATAAATTGATTTATGCATTGATTCTTGTCTTTATTATGAAAGATAACGGAATAGAGTTAGAAGTAGATGGGTGTGTCCATTGTGGACATACATCAGTCACTTCTTTTTCACTTGTAGATGGTGGATTTGTATGCCATAAGCATCAAACACCACAGGATGTACAGATGTCTATAGAAGCTTTAAAGGCAGTACGTCATATTTATAAGACGCCGATGGCGCATATTGATACATTGTCTATAGATGAATCTGTACTTAAAGAGATTTTATTCATATTTGAGTATTATATTGATGAATATTGTGGAATATATCTCAATGCGTTGCGTTTTGTGAAGGAATGGATATAGGGGAGGATGGATGTATGAAGCACGAAGAAACTTATACATCAACACTACATACACATGTTCACTTTTTCGTTTATGAACCACAGGTGATCATTAGAGTTAAAGCTGTTTTATTTGTACAGCATGATCTCAATGAAAATGCATGTAACTATGATCATTTTGCGAATTTCATGTGTGATAAAGGGTATGTTGTCGTAGTGAGTGATATGGTCGGACATGGTCATTCACTGATTGATTTTGAACAGGGTTATTTTGGAAAAAGAGAAGTACTTGATCATTTGATGAAGGATATGCATCGTCTTCAGAAAATCATGATGGCACGCTATACAGATACACCTTATTTTTATTTAGGAACTGGCTTTGGTGCGCAGATGATTCGTGAATATGCAGCACGCTTTGGTGATTATTTCCAGGGAATGTTGTTGATGGGAGCGGTGTCTGGGGTCAGAGCGTACCGCTATAAGAATCTTTGTCTTAACTTCTTTAAGCTGCTGAAGGGTGAAAGATATCATTTAAATAAGCTTGCATTAAGAAACAGAATGAAGTTATCACATCGTTTCAATGAAGATCATCCATTCTCTTATCTTACAGATAATGAAAAATTAGTAGATAGATTTTCTAATGATACATTGACGAATTTTTCTTATACAGTTAAAGGGTATAGTGATATCTGTAAGATTTCTAGACATGCCAATAGTGAAGAGACATACCAGAAAACACCGTCTTATTTATCTACATGGATTGCATCAGGTGCACTTGATCCTCTCACTCGTCTAGGTAAAGATGCGCAGTTGATTTATCATAACTATAAAACACTAGGTATGGCCGATATCACATTAAAAATTTATGACAACAAACGTCATGCATTACTATTTGGCAAGGATCGCATCAATGTCTATACAGACATTCTCACCTGGTTAAACGAACGTACTTATATCTAACCTTTCTTTAAGAAAGGTTCTTTTTTATACCCTTATGATTGGTTGACAAATATACACTATAAGGGTATAAATAGTGGGACTATAAAGTTCATGGCTTAGGTTATTCCTAAGTCATTTCTTATCTCAAGGAGGAAAATATGGCTACAAAAGATATGGAAAAGCTAATTGCACATGCAAAAGGTGAAGGTTTTGTCTATCAGGGATCAGAAATCTATGATGGACTCGCAAATACATGGGATTACGGACCAATGGGTGTCCAGTTAAAGAATAACATCAAAAATTTATGGTGGAAGAGATTCGTTCAGGAATGTCCTTACAACGTAGGTATTGATTCTGCAATCTTCATGAATCCAAGAGTTTGGCAGGCAAGTGGACATGTAGGTAACTTCAATGACCCACTTATTGACTGTAAACAGTGTAAATCAAGACATAGAGCGGATAAATTAATTGAAGCTTATGATCCTGAATTACATCCAGATGGATGGACTCCAGAAGAAATGATGACTTTTATTAGAGAACATAACATCGCATGTCCTGAATGTGGCGGACATGATTTCACAGATATCAGACAGTTCGAATTGATGTTTGAAACATCTATGGGTGTTGTAAAGGATGCTAAGAGCAAGATCTACTTAAGACCAGAAACTGCTCAGGGTATCTTTGTAAACTTCAAGAATGTTCAGAGAACAACACGTAAGAAATTACCATTTGGTATTGGACAGATTGGTAAATCATTCCGTAACGAAATTACTCCAGGTAACTTCATTTTCCGTACGAGAGAATTTGAACAGATGGAACTTGAATTCTTTACTAAACCAAATGAAGATTTAGAATGGTTTGAAAAGTGGCGTCATGACTGTATGCAGTTCTTATATGATTTAGGTATCAATAAAGAAAACTTAAGATACAGAGACCATGACCAGAAAGAACTTTCTTTCTACTCTAAAGCAACAACAGATATCGAATACTTATACCCATTTGGATGGGGTGAATTATGGGGTATCGCAGATCGTACTGATTATGACTTAGGACGTCATCAGGAATATTCTAAGAAGAACTTAGAATACTTAGATCCAGACACTCATGAAAAGTATCTTCCATACGTTATTGAACCATCAGTAGGTGCTGACCGTTTATTCTTATCAGTTCTTGCAGATGCATTCGAAGAACAGAAACTTGAAAATGGTGATGTAAGAAAAGTAATGCATTTCCATCCTGCATTAGCACCAGTAAAAGTTGCAGTATTACCTCTTACTAAGAAACAGTCTGATGAAGCAATGGCACTTTATAACGAATTAGTGAAAGACTTCTATTGTGAATATGATCAGGCAGGTCAGATTGGTAAGAGATATAGAAGACAGGATGCAATTGGTACACCATTATGTGTCACTGTAGACTTCGATACAGCTGAAGATCATAGCGTTACTGTAAGAGATCGTGACACTATGGAACAGATCAGATTACCAATTGATCAGTTAAAAGATTATATTGCAGATAAAACACGTTTTAACTAAGAGGAAGTAATAGATGACAAGATTATCACAGGAAAAGATTGATGAAATCAGACAAAGCGTAGATATCGTTGATGTGATGGGCCAGTACCTTGAACTTCATAAAAAAGGCAAGAACTATATGGCTATCTGTCCTTTCCATGATGATAATCATCCATCTTTATCTATTTCACAATCAAGACAGATTTATAAATGTTTTGTATGCGGCAACGGAGGGAATGTCTTCACATTCATCCAGGAATATTTGAAGGTCCCTTTTGTAGAAGCCGTTATGAAAGTAGCAGAGTTTGGACATGTTGATATGTCCGGCTATTCACTAGAGAAGCGTGTTGTGAAAGTAGATGAAGCGCTTGCACCTCTTTATGATATGCACGCTTTTGCATTAAAACTTTATATGTATTATCTCTATACCCAGTCAGGTAAACAGGCACTTGATTATTTACGTCATCGTGGTTTTGATGATGATCTCATCAAGATGTTTGGGATTGGTTATGCGCCAGAAAAATCCATTTTACATGAACGTTTCCAGAAAGAAGGCTATACTGAGGTGGCTCAGGTCAAATCAGGCCTAGTCTTAGAGAATGAACGTCATTATGATCGATTCCATGATCGTGTGATGTTTCCTCTCTATGATGAATTTGGAAAGGTTGTAGGTTTTTCTGGAAGAGTCTATAAAGCTCAAGATAAGAATTCTAAATATATGAACTCACCAGAGTCCGATATATTTATTAAAGGTAAAACACTTTATAATTACCATCGTGCGAAAGAAGCAGTTCGTCAGGCAGGCTTTGTCTATATTAATGAAGGGTTCATGGATGTGATTGCGATGCATCGTGCCCATCACGATAACTGTATTGCCTTGATGGGGACAGCTCTTACTAAAGATCATTTAAGAATGTTGAAGCGTATGACACGTACGATTCATTTGTGCTTAGATGGTGATATGGCCGGTCAGGCTGCCGCAATGAAGTCCAGCGATTTACTTACATCACAGGGCTTTGAAGTCAAAATCGTTCTTTTACCTGATGGACGAGATCCAGATGAAATCTTATCAACAGAAGGTATAGAAGGTCTTGATGCGGTTTTAAAGGATACATTAAGTCCTATTGACTTCATGATGGCCTTTGAATGTTCAAGACTTGATTTACGTAATTATGAAGATCGTAAAACTTTGCTTGTCAAAGCATGTGAGAAGATTGCGAAGATAGAAGATAGAATTGATCGTGGACATTATATTGCGAAGCTATCATCATTGACTGATTTCCCTAAGGAAATCATTGAGGAACAGCTACTCAATAGTTCCGCTATTCTAGAACATCGTGAACAGTTCTCTCAAAATCGTATAGAAACAATTCAGGACCAGCGTCCTATTCTAGATAAATATACTTTGGCAGAAAAGAATTTATTATTCTATATGTTGAATGACCGTCAGGTCAGTGATATTTATGAGGCAAAAGCAGGCTTTATGCATAATGATACATATCGTGCATTAGCCGCTTATATTAGAGACTATTATCGTACCCATAAGACAATGGATGTGGCGAACCTTATCGATAAGATTGGGAGCTCTCATTCAGCTCTTGTCAATGCATTGACAGATATTGCGGAGTGTTCACTTCCACTTCCTTATCAAAAAGAAGTAATTGATGATTATATTGCGAGAATTACAGAAAATACCAAGAATATTCGTGAACAGGAACTGCAGCAGCAGTTCAAGGATGTTCTTGCACCCAGCGCAAAAGCTGAGATTCTCCAGAAACTAATTGATTTGAAAAAGGAGTAGCTATGGCAAAAAAGGATAAAGCAGTACAGGGTATTACTCTTGAAGAACTTGAAAAAACGCTGATTAGTGCCGCTAAGGCTAAAGGCAACCGTTTAACTCAGGATGACTTAGATGCTTTCCAGTCTAGATATGATTTAGATGATGAAGCATATGAAAACCTTATTGATGCAATCAATGAAAACCACATTGAAATTGAAGATGGTTTAGATGCATTAGAAATAGATGATGATGACTTCATGGCTGGAGGGGCAGATGATCTTGATGACCTTGAAGGCTTAGAAGTAGATACAGATGATGATACAGGTGATGATGATATCGCAAATCTAGATTTCGGTAATGATCTAGATATGGACTTTGGTGATACAAATAAGATGTATAACCAGTCTGATGACGATGATGATATGAACCAGTTAGGTTCTAACGTTAAAATCAATGACCCTGTTAAGATGTACTTAAAGGAAATTGGTCGTGTAGACTTATTAACTCATGAACAGGAAATTGAACTCGCAAAACGTATTCTCGAAGGTGATGAACAGGCTAAGAAAGAACTTGCAGCTGCAAACTTAAGATTAGTTGTATCTATCGCTAAGAGATATGTAGGTCGTGGTATGTTATTCCTAGACTTAATCCAGGAAGGTAACATGGGTCTTATTAAGGCTGTAGAAAAGTTTGATTATACAAAAGGATTTAAGTTCTCTACATATGCAACATGGTGGATCAGACAGGCTATTACTCGTGCTATTGCCGATCAGGCACGTACTATCCGTATTCCAGTACATATGGTAGAAACTATCAATAAGTTAACTCGTATTCAGAGACAGCTTGTTCAGGAATTAGGTAGAGAACCAACTGCTGAAGAAATTGCAGAAAAGATGGATGGTATGACACCTACAAAGGTAAGAGAAATCCAGAAGATTTCTTTAGAACCAGTTTCTTTAGAAACACCTATTGGTGAAGAAGATGATTCTCATTTAGGTGACTTCATTGAAGATGAAGGTGCTATGAGCCCTGATGATTATGCATCTAACGAATTATTAAAAGATGAATTAAATGAAGTATTATTAGAACTTACAGATAGAGAAGAAAAAGTATTAAGACTTAGATTCGGTCTAGATGATGGACGTACAAGAACACTTGAAGAAGTAGGTAAAGAATTCAATGTTACTCGTGAACGTATTAGACAGATCGAAGCAAAGGCTTTAAGAAAATTAAAACATCCTTCACGCTCTAAACGTCTAAAGGACTTCTTAGATCACTAATGAAGCTTCATTCAAAACGTCTAAGCAAAGTTGCTTGGATGATTGAAGAACATAAACAAGGAACTATCCTGGCAGATATCGGCACTGATCATGCCTATCTGCCTTGTTTTTTACTTGATGAAAAAATCATCACATCAGCTTATGCATGTGATGTAGCGGAAGGACCTCTCTCTAGTTCTAAAGAAACAATTCAGTCTTTACATCTTGAAGATCAAGTCATCCCATTACTAGGTAATGGATTAGATCCTATCATCGATAAGAAAGTAGATATGATCTCTATTTGTGGTATGGGGGGCTTATTGATGAGTGAAATATTAGATGCCCATCTTGACTATGTAGAAGATAAAATACTCTTCTTACAGGCCAATACAGCCATTGATTTATTAAGAGAATACTTAATGAATCATAACCTACAGATTATTGATGAAGCATTGGTCAAAGATGCCCATCATATTTATGAAATCATGGTTGTGAAAAAAGGCCATCAGGAATTAGATGAAAAAGATATTCTCTTTGGACCAGTCCTTAGAAAACAGAAGGATCCTCTCTTTATTGAGAAGTGGGAAAGAGAACTAAAGATTCAAAGACGTATATTGGATTCATTAAATACTGAACATGAAAAATATGCAAAGGTATTACATTCTATTGCCTTAATTGAAGAAGTACTCTAGGTACTTCTTTTTTGTGTTATAATGATTGAAACGGAAGGTGATATTTATGAAAGCAGAACAGATTATTAAAATCATGGAATCTCATTATCCTTTAAACTGTCAAGAGGACTGGGATCATTGTGGATTACAGGTGGGTAATATTCATACTGATGTGAATAAAATAATGATTGGTTTAGATGCAGACTTACAAACTCTACAGGAAACCATTGATGCAGGATGCCAGATGTTGATTACCCATCATCCATTCTTATTCAATACATTGACTTTAGATACTACAACACCTGTAGGACAGTTTATAGAAGCAGCAGTTAAAAATAATATTGTCGTCTATAGTGCGCATACATCTTTAGATAAGATTTCCATGAATAGATGGTTGATGGAAGCATTAGGATGTTTAAATATTGAAGATGCTGATGAATCTAATATTACGAAGAAGGGTGTACTCCCAGATACAATGGGCATGTATGAATTCTTAGACTATGTAAAGAAAGCTTTTAATATTCCATCAGTCAATTATGCAGGTAAAGTGAAAGAAGTCTCTACAGTAGGAATATGTGGTGGCTCTGGAGGAGATTTAATAGATGAAGTCGCTCCACAGGTCGATGCTTATGTCACAGGTGATTTAAAATATCATAGTGGTTTAAAAGCATTAGATTATAATATTCTTTTAGTAGATGTAGGACATCATGTAGAAGTCATTATGGTACATAAATTAAAAGAATTATTAGAAAAAGAAATAGATTGTGAAATCGTAGAAGCCACTTCTCCAGGTTATTTCAAGGGGTATTAGGATGATTCTGACTACAATAGCGTATTTAAAGAAAGATGGGAAAACATTACTTCTTCATCGTATTAAAAAGAAGAAAGATATCAATGAAGGTAAATGGATTGGTGTAGGTGGTAAATTAGAACCAGGTGAATCACCTGATGAATGTGTAAAAAGAGAAATACTAGAAGAAACAGGTTATACAGTGCATTCAGTTAGATGTCATGGTTATGTCACATTCCCAGGTCTTTATTATGGTGAAGATGAAGGTATGTTTGTTTATTCTTGTCATGACTTTGAAGGGACATTAAAAGAATGTGATGAAGGTGTTCTTGAATGGGTGGATGATGATTTAATTCCTGATTATCCACAATGGGAAGCTGATTATCATTTCTTAAACTGGATGGAAGATGATCATTATCATCATGCTAAGGTTGTTTATAAGAATGATGAACTTATAGAATATAAAGAAGAAATCTATTAAAAAAGAGCGCGGTTTAGATTAATCCGTGCTCTTTCATATTCTTATAAATACCATCATTCGCAATATCATCACATACTTCATCAGCAATAGCCTTTAAACCTTCTTTCGCATTACCGACTGCAACGCCATGAGCTACAAATGTCAGCATCTCTGCATCATTCATGCCATCACCGTATGCATATGTATCCTTTTGATCAATACCTAAATGGTTAATAAGTGCTTCAATGGCAGTATGCTTATTAACGCCTGCTACAGATAATTCACCTGATGCATCACCAAATGCAGGAACAGTACATTCAATCACCTGGAATGCATCACTAAACTGCTTTCTAATCTCCTCAAATGGAATACTTTCATGTTCTAAGAAACAAATCTTATTCACATCATTTCTATACATATTTTCATTTTCAATGAGTGCAGTAATAAAATGACTCGGTTCCTCTTCCTTTTTTCTTTTTGCTTCAGGATCATTTTCTAGATCACCATAGATGATGCTTTCTAATCTTTTAATGAGGTTCTTAGAGGCAAATAAACCACCATTAGACTCTAAATAATAGTCATAATGATTTGTTTCAAAGAAGTCTACAACACGATGAACATCTTCATCACTGACCTTCTTATGATATAACATCTTATCACCCATCTGTACAAATCCGCCGCCAGCACCAATGATGCCATCAAATCCTACATCTAGAATATAAGGATAGATTTCTGCAAGAGAACGTCCTGTACAAAGGTAACATAAATTTCCTTTTTTACGTGTCTCGTGCACTGCCTGGATAGTTGATTCAGGAATACATTCCTTTACAGGTCTCACATCTACTAAAGTTCCATCTACATCAAAAAATATTATCTTCTTACTCATATATATACTCCTATAACATCTTTTCATAAGGTATTTCAGGTTTAATAAAACTATCTGGGTTATTTTCATCATACTGCTTCAAGAAATCTATAATCTGATTAGTCAATACAGTAGGTGTAGAAGCTCCAGAACTTACTCCTACATGCTTCTTTCCTTTAAGCCATGATAAGTCTAACTCTTCAAGACTTCCAATCATATGAGTCTCTTTATGTGCTTTCTCCATACTGATAGAAGCTAGCTTCTTTGTGTTATTAGAATGTGGATCACCTACAATAATGACTAGATCAATATCTTCATCCATTTTCGCAATAGCTTCCTGTCTAATCTGTGTTGCAGAACATGTTTCCTTCATGATTTCTACATCTAATTTTTCTTTCGCATACTCACATAAATCATAGACATCATAAAGGGACATAGTTGTCTGGTTTGTCATGACATAATGTTTATCTTTATCGAGTGTCTCTAAATCCTTCTTAGATGTAATTAAATGAATATGTTCAGGATCAATCAATAATGCACCTTCAGCTTCAGGATGATTCTTTTTACCTATATATAAAACATCCTTCCCATGCTTTAACTGTTCTTTAATAAGTGTATGTGTCTTAATAACATCTAAACATGTTGCATCCACTACATTGAGTCCTTTACTCTTTGCCTTCTCAATGACACAGTCTCCTGCACCATGTGCTGTAATAATGACTGTTCCTTCATTGATTTCATCAAGAAGTTCCATTCTTGTCTTACTTGCATCCTCAATTGTGATGGCACCGCGTTTCTTTAATGCATCCACAATAAACTGATTGTGGACAATCATACCAAGTACAGTAATAGGACCTGGCTGTTCTATTGTCTCTTTCACAATATTAATGGCACGTATAACACCTTTACAATATCCTCTAGGGACAATTCCTGTGACTTTCATATTTTCCTCCATTTCCCCGCACCTTCGTTGCGCGGACACAAATATATAACCAAACTCAAATCCAC
>NZ_JBHSEB010000010.1:0-38914 GCF_042651925.1 Catenibacterium sp. GCM10023432
ATTAGAATGTACAATCAATAATGAATCGATAGAATTCATTAACTGATTACGTACATATTATACGAGGGGAGAATTATATGGAACCAATGGAAGATGCCAATACCGTCGAAAGAATGCTTATTCATAAGGCTGCAAGTGTGAAATCACCTGCCAACGGTAGTATAGAACTATTACCTCTATGCAATATGAACTGTGATATGTGTTATGTTCATTTAACTCATAAACAGTTAGAAGAAGCAGGAGGAAGAATTCATACTGGTAAAGAATGGTTAGAAATAGGGAAACAGATGGTAGAGAATGGAACACTATTCTTATTACTTACTGGTGGAGAACCATTACTACATCCTGATTTTAAAGAAATCTATTTAGGTCTTAAAAAGATGGGTATCGTTATTACAATTAATACGAATGCAACATTAATAGATGAATCATGGGTAGAATTCTTTAAACAGCATATGCCTAGACGTATTAATATTACTTTATATGGTTCTAGTAATGAGACATATGAAAGATTATGCCATTATAAGAATGGTTATGATAAGGTTATGAATTCTATTAAGATGTTACAGGAAGCAGATATTCCTGTAAGAGTAGGTTTCTCTCTTGCAAAGAATAACCAGAAGGATGCAGGAGATGTATTAAAGATGGTCACTGATATGGATATTCCAATTTCATTTGATACATATATGCTTCCTGCAACACGTGAAAGAAAGCTACCTTATAATCAACAGGCAAGACTTGCACCAGAAGATGCAGCTCTTACTTTCGCTCATAATTTAGATAAGATTGATTCTATTGATCATGTCGAAGAGTATGTGAATAAACAGCTTAAGTTAGTAGAAGATAGAGTGATTGGTGAAGAACAGGAAGGACAAATGGAATGTCTGGCTGGAAGATGTTCTTATACAGTAAACTGGCAGGGTGAAATGCATCCATGTGTTATTTTAACTGCACCTACCGCAAATGTCTTTGAGGTGGGCTTTAAAAAGGCCTGGGAGACTGTTTCTGATGGGTGTTCAAAGATCAGGTTATATTCTGGATGTTCTGTATGTAAATTAAAGCCTATTTGTCGTACATGTGCTGCAAGTCATTTGTTAGAATCTGGCAGCTATATGGGTAAACCAGAATATATGTGTACCTATACAGAAACACTTTATGAAGAATATAAGAGAATGAAGAAGGATTTCGAGAAGTAAGAATTAATCTTACTTCTTTTTGTCCTTATGCATAAGTTCTCTACAAATATATAAAATATTATGGTAGAATGGCAATAACTATCGGAGAGGAGTAATTATGGAATGTATATATACGATTGGCACTTTCACATTTAAGTTGATCTATGATGAGAAGTTAATAAAGATTCCTCCTAACTTTCAGATATTTGAAAGTCAGGAAGAACCTGAATATACATATGAGTTTATAGTAAGTGAGACACTACCACAAATAGAAGGGAAAGTAGTCTCTCAAAGGGATGAGTTATTAATCCTTGATTGTGATGGGTTAGAAACAAGATATTTAGGTATCAAAGGGAGTGATTGGTATTATGGAGTGTATCAAGAATTAACATCTCATAGTGCAAGATCTATTATTCTAAAAGATACTTTAGGAGAATTGTATGTAGATCCCTTCTTCTGTTCTTTCTTCTCTTTAGAGAAGAAGTTATTAGAGAAGGATGCATTAGTGCTTCATTGCAGTTATATGCAGTATAAGGATTATGCAATACTCTTCTCAGCACCTAGTGGTACAGGTAAGACAACACAGGCGACATTATGGGAAGAATATAAAGGATCCCACGTAGTGAATGGTGATAAGGGATTACTTATGAAGGATGATGGTGTATGGACAGCCCATGGGTGGCCTGTATGTGGGTCTAGTGGTGTATGTCATAATAAGAATGTCCCTATTAAGTGTGTTGTGATGTTATCTCAGGAAAAAGAAAATAAGATAGAGAAATTAAGTCCTATAGCTGCTTTTAAGGAAGCCTATAGTCAGCTCACAGTGAATAGATGGGATAAGAGTAGTGTACTTAAGTCTATGGATTTATTACAGGATTTAATAGACAATGTGCCTTTCTATCATCTAGGATGTACTATTTCTAAGGAAGCTGTAGAAACTCTAGAGAAGGTCTTATAATGAAGAAGAAGGTTATAAGCTGTATTGTGATGTTATGTATGTGTATTGTGTTAGGAAGTGGTTATTTAGTGTATGAGTCTTATTACACGATTGATGTGACACAATACACAATGAAATCAGATAAGATTCATAGCCCTGTTAATATTGTCATGATAGCGGATGTTCATGATAATCATACAAAGATTAAGAAACAGGTTATAAATAAGATTAAGAAGTTAAAGCCTGATTTGATTATGTGTGTAGGGGATATTATTGATAATGAATCTAAGAGTGATCAAAGTACACTTGATTTCTTACATTCATTAGTGGGTATAGCACCTGTTTATATGAGTTATGGAAACCATGAGTTGGAGTATTATAGTCATCATGCTTTCCAGATAGAGAATATTAAAAGTACGGGTGTACACTTCTTAGATGAAAGTTATGAAGACATAACAGTGAAAGGTAATAGCATAAGAGTAGGTGGTCTATATGATTATGCCTTCAGTAATGAAGATGGGGGTATAAGTAAAAAGTCCATGCATAATAATCATGTCTATCGTTACTTAAGCACATTTAATAAGACAGACAGTTATCGTATTATGTTATGTCATAGACCAGATACCTTTATCTATGCAGATGCCTATATGTGGAATGTAGGACTTATATTAAGTGGTCATGTCCATGGAGGACAGATTATTCTTCCTAATGGCAAGGGGCTGTATGCACCTGAGCAGGGATGGTTTCCTAAGTATGATTATGGTTTATATAGGTTAGGTATTAATAATATGATTATTACAAGAGGGGTGAGTAGTTCTGGAGAAGCAATGCCTAGGATGAATAATCCAGCAGAAATCGTTCAGATCACATTAAGATGAAAATAGTAGATATAAATGAATATATGCCTGTATTAATAGATTTAATAAATCAGGGCAAAGATGTACGTTTTACTGTCACAGGTAGTTCTATGAATCCTTTCTTGATTCATATGCGTGATAGTGTCATTATATCTAAGCCTGTTGAACCTTTTAAGAAGGGAGATATCGTTTTCTTCCAAAGAGAGAATGGACAGTATGTGATGCATAGAATACATCATATAAAGAAGGGCATGTTATATATTATTGGTGATAATCAGACAGATATGGAAGGTCCTGTGGACCCTAAACAAGTGTTTGGAATCATACATACAGTATATAGAAAAGATAAAAAGATTACTGAAGGAGACTTCTGGTGGGTATTTTTTGAGAAGATTTGGTTACATTTGATACCTTTCAGGCATCTGATTATGAGATTATACAAGTAAAAATAAGAATTTAGTGTAATTTTTACTCTATTCGTGCATTAAGTGTTGTCAAAACTCCCAAAATGTGTGAAAAGATGTTATACTGTACACTAAATGTACAAAGGGGTGAACTTATGATTGATATACATAGTCATATTCTTCCTCTCGTAGACGATGGTTCTAAGAGTGTAGACATGAGTCTAGAGATGTTAGATCAGGCTTATAGAGATGGTACAGAAGAAATCATCTTAACGCCACATCTTGCCTATGCATATGGTTTTGATAATCCTAGAGAAAAGATAGAAAATCTTTTTGAAGAGTTTAGAAATATAGTATGGGATGTAGGTATTCCTATTAAACTACATCTAGGATGTGAGTTCTTATATAGTTCTAAGGAATCTTTTGAAAAACATTTCAAGGATATTACAACTCTTGCAGATACAAAATACTTATTAGTAGAATTCTATTTTGATGTCAATGAGGATGTTATTCTTGAAGCAGTAGAAAGTGTGCTTGAAAAGGGATGTATACCTGTTATTGCACATCCGGAACGTTTTGAAGCATTCCAGACAAATACAGAACTTGCACCACGCATTATAGAGATGGGTGGCTATCTACAGATGAATAAAGGGTCAATACTTGGAGACTATGGTTCTATAGTCAAAGATACAGTATATGACTTGTTGGATAGAAGATTGATACATTTAGTAGGAAGTGATGCACATAACCTGCGTAACAGATATCCTGCCATGTATGAATCATTTGAGAAGGTAAAGACTTATTTTGGTAGTTCTTATGCGAAGAGAATCTTCAATGAGAATCCAGAGAAATTATTAAACGGGGGAAAGGTATGAACAATAAGGTCAGAAACGGAATCATATTCCTAGTGATTGCGGCTTTATATTTTGGTTTCATTTATTATGATAACCATAAGCCTCAAAAAGGGGAATCACCTGTCATTAAGGTACCTACAGGCACTTTAAAGATTAAGGCAAGTGCTGATGAGAAGAAGACAACTAAAGCACTATTAAAGGGTATTAAGGCCACAGATAAGGAAGATGGGGATATTACTAAGAAAGTGTTTGTACAGAATATGAGTTCTTTTGGAGAAGGTAATACAAGAATCGTTACTTTAGGTGTCTTTGATAAGGATGATAACTATACAACAGTAACGAGACAGATCCAGTATAAAGACTATATTGCACCACAGATCAACTTAAATAGTGCACTCGTGTATTCATGGATTAGTTCTAAAGCACAGTTTGGTGATTATGTGAGTGCTTATAGCTGTGTAGATGGTGATATTAGTTCTCGTGTTAAGGTATTAAGAGAATATACAGAGAATGATGATCATTATGTTGCGTTTGCGGTAAGTGATAGTACAGGAACTGAAACAAAGCTTACATTAAAGGCGTACCAGACTAATAAGGAACAGACAGTGACAATTAATCTGGATACTTATTTAATGAGAGTTAAGGTAGGTACAAAGGTGAATGCAAAGAGTCATATCCAGTCTATTATGATGGATAAGATGGATTATTCTAGCTTAAAGAATCAGGTGACTATTAATACGGACTATGATCCTAATACACCTGGTATGTATGAATTTATTTATAGAGTGAAGACAGCCAATGACGACTATGGTTTAACTAAACTTGTTGTCATTGTGGAACAGTAAGGGGGATATATATGGAAAACAATAAACAGAATGAAGATCTCCTTTCCGTTATAAGTTGTATTATTGATGATGTATTTCATAGATGGGTACTTATTCTTGCAGTTATGTTTATCTGTGGGAGTATGTTTGATGTCGTAAAGACAGTCAACTATGTACCTCAATATGGTTCTACTATGACTGCCACATTAGGTAGTGGGGGAGATACATTTAAGAATCTAGATAAGATTCAGAGTTATGTAAGTACTTTGAACTACTTAATGAATAGTAAAAATGCGCGTGCCTATGTAAAGAAGAAGATGGATATCCCATCTACTACATATACAGCAACTATTAGTACACAGCAGGCAAATATTATTAAATTTAATGTGACTGCAGGTACGAAGAAGGAAGCTTATTATGCGATTGGGTATTTAACTGAATGGTATGCAGGAAGTACACAGCGTTATAATTTCCCATATGCAATCAATATATTAGATGAAAGCAGCTTCTCTACTGCACCAGTCAACTACAACAGTCATAAGGGTAACTTTATGAAGGGTGCATTAGTAAGTGGTGCTGTACTCGTATTTATTCTCGCTTTATATTACTTCTTTAGAGATACAGTGAAGAGTGATAAGGAAGTTAAACAGAAGTTAAATGCAAGATTATATGCAAGAATTCCTTTTGAAAAAAAGAAGAAAAGAAATCCTTTCAAGAAGAACAGAAAAGCTATTCTTATTACTTCACTTAAGACAAGTTTCTTCTATAGAGAATCTATTAATAAGTTAAGAAGTAAAGTAGAAGCATCAAGTCAGAAACATGGTTATACTTCTTTCATGATTACGAGTGCTCATGAAAATGAAGGTAAATCAAGTGTAGGTGCTAACTTAGCCTTAGCACTTGCAAAGAATGGTCATAAGACTATTTTAGTTGATATGGACTTTAGAAAACCTTCATTAAATAAGATTTTTGAATTAAAGACAAATACAAGCTTAAATAATGCGATTGAAGGAAAAGCCCATTGGAAGTCTCAGGTTGTTACTTTAGATCATCCAGGTTTAGACTTATTACCTTGTCAGCAGGACTTAAAGAATTCTGAAAAATTGACGGGAAGCAATCGTTTAAAAGCTATCGTAGAAGAACTAGAAGAAGAATATGATTATGTCATTGTCGATGTCAGCCCTGCTTACTTATTAAATGAACCAATGACTATCAATGAAATGATGGATGCAACATTATTTATTGTAAGACAGGATTATGCTGAAAAAGACATGATCAATGAAACTATTTCACGTTTAACTTATGTTAAGAATAACGTAGTAGGTATTGTATTCAACAGTAGAGTTTATGAACCAGGTACAATGCGTGGTACTTATGGTTATAGATATGGATATAACAGATATAGAACTAAGGGGGGAGAATAATGGATCAAACAAGTTCAGATGTACAGAAAATAGATTTAATGAAGTATTTTGACCGTTTCTTCCGTGCTTTCCGCCGTTTATGGAAATATGTTGTATTATTTCTATTGATTGGAATACTCGCATTTGAAATGAAAGAAGTACTTTTCTTTAATACAACTTATACAAGTGAAGCGGTCTTTGTCCCTTCTACGAGCCAGGAGGATGTCTATTACTATGCAGACTCTAAGAATGGAGAATCTACAAACTCATTGATTCCTACATTCAATTCATTACTTACTAGTAATGAGATGCAGAATGTTATTAAGGATGTATTACATGTGCAGTCAGTACCTGCCACAATTACTACAACTCAGACTGAAGGAACAAACCTCGTTACTTTAAAAGTGACTGCAAGTAATCCTAAGGATGCTTATAATGTAGCTACTTGTGTTGTCAATAACTATGATAACGTTACAGCGAATGTAATGGACGATGTAACAATCACATTATTAGATAATCCTAATATGCCTAAGAGTCCTGATGCAAATCCAGACTATATCAAGGCAGCTATGAATGGTGGTATTTTAGGTCTTGCGGTAAGTATTCTATTCTTAATTATTGCCTCTATCTTTAGAAATACTATTCTAGATAAGAATGATATTAGAAATATCCTTGGTATGGATTATATTGCGAAGATTCCTTTTGTAGAAGGCTATGATAGACGTAAAAAGACTGGCGCAAGTCTATTACTTAATTCTCCAGGTATGAAATCTGGATTCAGACATGCATTCCATAACATTAGAATTAAGATGGAACAGGCTCATAAAGCTAAAGATCAGTCAGTCTTTATGTTTACGAGTACTGTACCTAATGAAGGTAAAACATTAGTGTCTGTCAATAGTGCTATTTCATTAGGACAGAAGGGTTATAAAGTATGTCTTGTAGACTTAGACTTAAGAAACCCTTCAGTAGAAAAGACTATGAAGTATGCGAATATTAAACGTACTTCATTAGATTTCTTAAATGATTCACTTATTTCATTAGAAGATTGTATTGTCCATATGGATGATATTGATGTTATATTTGGTAGTGATATTTCAATGGATGGTGCAACAGAATTATCAAGACCTAGACTTTCTATCTTAATTGAAGAACTTAGAAAGCATTATGATTATATTATTCTAGATGTACCACCTCTATTCATGATGCAGGATGCTTTATTAGTTGCAAAACAGGCTGATAGTGCTATTGTAGTAGTGAAACAGGATCATGCTACTGCAGCTGATATCTTAGATTCTGTAGATGAATTACATGATACTTTGCCAAATGTTCTAGGTGCTGTATTGAATGGTTATAAGAACACATTCTTTACAACTGAATCATCGAGTGGTTATGGCTATGGCTATGGATACGGCTATGGCTATGGATATGGTTATGGGAAGAGGTAAGATATGTATAAAAATGGGGTTAAAAGAATACTCGATTTCTTTATGAGTCTATGTGGCATTATTGTCTTATCTCCTTTACTTATTATCTTAAGTATCTGGATTAAAGTAGACTCTAAAGGACCTGTTCTTTTTAAACAGAAGAGAATCGGGAAGGATAAAACTTATTTCTCTATCTATAAATTTAGAACAATGTATGTAGATACACCACATGATATGCCTACACACTTATTAGATGATCCTGATGCCTTTATTACAAAGGCAGGACATTTCTTAAGAAAAACATCCCTAGATGAATTACCACAGTTATTCAATATTCTTCTAGGGCAGATGGCTGTCATTGGTCCTCGTCCTGCCTTATGGAATCAGGATGATCTCATTGCCTTACGTGATGAATATCATGCCAACGATGTAAGACCCGGCTTAACTGGCTGGGCACAGATTCATGGACGTGACGAATTAGAAATTACAACAAAAGCAAAACTAGATGGCTACTATGTAGACCATCTAGGATTCTTATTAGATGTTAAGTGCTTCTTTGGCACTATCACATCTGTGCTAAAACATGAAGGAGTGGTTGAAGGTGGCACAGGATCTCTTAACAAAGACTAAAATACTGATTATCACAAATCATTCCTATATGCTGTATCAGTTCCGTAAGGAACTGATACAAGCATTAATGAAGGAACATGAAGTTGTTCTCTCAATGCCTTTTGTAGGTCATGAAGAAGACTTTAAAGCCATGGGTATCAAATGTATTGATACACCTATAGATAGAAGAGGAATGAATCCTAAAACTGATTTAAAGCTTCTTCATACGTATAAGAGACTCATGAAAGAAGAATTACCTGATTTAGTGATTACTTACTCTATTAAGCCTAATATTTATGCAGGATTAGTATGTAGAAGTATGGGTATTCCTTATTGTGCCAATGTACAAGGCTTAGGTACTGCATTCCAGTCTAAGAAGATTGCGATGTTTGTCACTATGCTTTATAAGATGGCATTAAAGAAAGCAAGAACAGTATTCTTTGAAAATGAAACAAATGCACAGGAATTTATTAATAGAAATATATTAAAACGTGATCACATTACTGTATTACATGGTGCAGGTATTAGCTTAGATAAGTTCAGCTATGTACCATATCCTTCTAATGATACATTTCATTTCTTATACTTAGGTAGAATTATGAAGGAAAAGGGTATAGATGAACTATTCAGCAGTATTAGAAGACTTAAAGAAGATAATGAATCTTTTATATTAGATTTAGTAGGATTCTTTGAGGATGAATATAAAGATCAGGTAGAAGAATTAGAAAAACTTGGAATTGTGAAATTCCATGGGTTCCAGTCTGATCCTAGACCATTCTATTCTTCGAGTGATGCAATTGTATTGCCTTCTTATCATGAAGGCATGAGTAATGTCTTATTAGAAGGTGCTTGTACTGGTAGACCTTTAATTACAAGTCATATTCCAGGTTGTCAGGAAGCAGTGGATGATAAGATTACAGGATACTTAACAGAGGTTAAGAATTCGGATGATTTATATGAAAAGATGAAAGATATGTTACATCTCACTTCTAGTCAAAGAGAAGAAATGGGAAAACAGGGTAGAAGTAAGATGGAACGTGAGTTTGATAAGAAACAAGTAGTAAAAGAAACAATAGATGCATTAAAGCTTTAAGAAGGGGGAAAATGAATGGTACTAAGAAACTATTGGATGTTACTTATATGGTTATTAACTGTAGGACTATTCTTAAATGTAGTTATATCTAAAACATTAGTAACAGTAGAAGGTAAGAGTGAATATAGATGGGGTAAGTTTAGTGCCTTTCTTTTAGTAGTACCCTATATTGTATGGGCTGGATATAGAGCAGGAATAGGAGATACTGAAGTTTATAGAATGTCTTTTTATACAGCGGAAGATTCATTATCAGCTTTGCCAGCTTACGCAGCATCACAAACAAAAGACACTGGTTTTTATGTCTTAAATAGTTTGTTTAAGATTTTTATAAGTAGTTCTAGCGTCGTATTCTTTCTAGCGATTGCAGCTTTTCAACTATTTTGTATTATGAAAACATATAGAAAATATTCATCTGACTATTGGATGAGTATTTTCTTATTTATTGTATCTACTGATTATTTGTCTTATATGCATAATGGTATGAGACAGTTTATTGCGGTATGTGGAATATTTGCCTGTCTTGGATGGATTCTTAAGAAAGAGTATTTTAAAACAATTATAGTTATTTTATTACTTTCTACAATACACCAAACTGCACTCATAATGATACCAATTATTTTTATTATCCAAGGTAAGGCGTTTAATAAGAAAACAATGTTTTTGATATTTTTAACTTTAATAGTATTAGTTGGAGTCAATGAATTTACTTCATTCTTAGAGGATGCATTAAAAGAAACGCAGTATAGTGATATCATGACCAATGAAATCATGCAGAATAAAACTGGGACAAATATTTTAAGAGTTATTGTATATTCTGTACCTTTATTACTATCTATTGTAGGAAAGAGATATATTGATGAGGCAAATGATCCTTTAATTAATTTATGTGTTAACTGTTCAGTTATCACAACTGCATTATATGCAATATCTGCAGTAACATCAGGTATTTATTTTGGTCGTTTACCTATCTATACATCTTTAACTGGGTATATTTTATTACCATGGCTTATTAATCATATGTTTGAAAAAAAATCAGCTGTTTTAGTAAAACTCATAATGTTTGGATGTTATTTCTTGTTTTTCTATTATCAAATGCATTTTGCATGGGGGTATTTATAATGAAATATCCTATAAGAATATTACAGGTAGTGACCTATATGGGGCGTGGTGGTTTAGAAACGATGTTGATGAACTATTATCGTCATATAGATCATTCAAAAGTTCAGTTTGATTTTTTGACTCATAGAGATTTTGAAGCAGATTATGATGAAGAAATATTATCTTTAGGTGGTCAAATTTATCACCTTTCGAAACTAAATCCTATCAGTTCATCATATAAAAAAGAGTTAGATGAATTTTTCAATAATCATAAAGAGTATAAAGTTGTTCATTCGCATCTTGACTGTATGTCAGGTACTCCTTTAAAGGAGGCAAAGAAATGTCATGTACCTTATAGAATAGCACACGCACATTCTAGTAATCAGACTAAAGATATGAAGTACCCTTTAAAACTGATTTTTAAAAGAAGTATTACGAAAAATGCGAACTATTTATTTGCATGTGGAGAACAAGCGGGTAAATGGATGTTTAATTCAGATGATTTTAAAGTATTAAATAATGCGATTGATGCAAAAGCATATTCTTTTAACTTTATAGCTAGAGACAGTATTAGAGAAGAATTTCATATTCCAAATGATTCTTTTGTGATAGGACATGTAGGAAGATTTATGAATCCAAAGAATCACACTTTTATAATAGATATTTTTAATCAATTCCATAAAGATCATCCTAATAGTTATCTTATGTTAGTGGGTGAAGGGGAATTAAAAGCTTCTATTAAAGATAAAGTAAGAACTTTAGGACTAGAAGATTATGTAATATTTACTGGTCTAAGAAGTGATGTAAATGAGTTATTACAGGCGATGGATATATTCTTATTTCCTTCATTATATGAAGGTTTACCAGTTTCTATTATAGAAGCACAGGCTGCAGGTTTACCTTGTCTTATTTCTGATAAGGTACCTATTGAATGTAAGAAAACAGATTTAGTATATCAGTTAAATTTAGATGATTCAGTTAATGTATGGTCTGATAAAGTATATGAATTAAGTCGTATTACACGTAGAGATACTTATGAAGAAATTAAAAAATCTGGTTTTGATATAGTAGAAAATGCGAAATGGTTAGAAAACTTTTATATTGATTTGTATAAAAAAGCATTAGGGGAGGAATAGAATATATGCCACTATTAACAGTATTTACTCCTGCGTATAACAGAGCACATACTCTAGGTAGAACATATGAATCTTTATTAAAACAGAGTAATAAAGATTTTATATGGCTAATAGTAGATGATGGTTCTAGTGATAATACACAGGAACTAGTTAAAGAATGGATGTCTAAAGATAATGGTTTTGAGATTCGATATATTCATAAAGAGAATGGTGGTATGCATACTGCACATAATGTGGCTTATGAACATATCGATACATTACTTAATGTATGTATCGATTCTGATGATTGTTTAGCTGAAGATGGTATTAATAAGATTCTTAATAAGTGGGAAGAAGTTAAAGATTTAGGTTATGCAGGTATTATTGGTTTAGATGCAGATCTAGAAGGTAATATTATAGGGAAAGGTTTTCCAGAAGGTTTAAAAGAAACTACTTTATGTGGATATTATGCCAATGGTGGTGCTGGTGATAAGAAACTAGTATATAGAACTGATATTATTAATAAATATCCTCCTTATCCTGTGTTTGAAGGAGAAAAGTATGTTTCAACAGCTTATAAATATAGATTAATAGATCAGGAGTATAAGCTAGCTGTATTAAACGAAGTATTATGTAATGTAGAGTATCAGGCTGATGGTTCTACTGCGACTATGTGGAAACAATATGTAAAGAACCCAAGAGGATTTGCATTTTGGAGAAAGGTATGCATGAGGTATCCTACCTCTACAAAGAGATTAATTATAGATACTATTCATTATTGTGCAGAAAGTCAATTGGCAGGTAATAAACACTATATTAAAGAGTCTCCTAAAAAACTTTTAACAGTAGTATGTGTATTACCTGGATTTATTTTAAAAAGAATTTGCTTAAAGAAATCTGAATTATAAATGTGTTAACTATATTAAAAAAAGAGGGGTGTGTTTATATGATTCCAAAAAAAATACATTATTGTTGGTTTGGTCATGGAGAATTATCATCTAAAGCAAAAAAATGTATCCAATCTTGGAAAAAATATTGTCCAGACTATGAAATAATAGAATGGAATGAGACTAATTTTAACATTAATCAGAATAAATATACACAAAAAGTTTATAAGGAAAAGAAATATGCTTTTTTAAGTGATTATGCAAGATTAAAAATAATATACGAGCAAGGTGGTATATATTTAGACCTTGATGTAGAGGTAATAAAATCTTTAGATGATTTGCTCACTAACAAAGCTTATTTTGCTTTTGAAAATAAAAATTATGTGGCATCAGGATTAGGGTTTGGTGCTGAAGCTCATAATTTAGCAGTAAAATCGTTGTTAGATGAGTATAATCATTTATTAGATGGTACTAAAGAAATAATTGGATGTCCTATCTTAAATACTCAAGCTTTAGTTAAATTAGGGTTACAACTTAATGGAGAATTACAAGAATTAGATGATTGTACAGTTTATCCATCTGATTATTTTAATCCTTATGATGATCCGACAGGAAGATTAAATAAAACAAATAACACATATTCTATTCACTGGTATGCTAAAAGTTGGATGGATAAAAAGACCATTATTAGAAGTACTCTTACTAAACCTTTACATAGGCTATTAGGAACAGACTTTTTCCATAAGAAACATTAGGAGGTTATAACTTTGAAAAAGAAAATCATAATTGTATCTCATGCTATGTTTCTTGGCGGTGTAGAAAAAAGTTTAATAGGTTTGTTAGAAGCTTTTGATTATTCAAAATATGATGTAGATTTATTTCTTTTAAGACATGAGGGAGAATTATTGGATTATATTCCAAAAGATGTAAATCTATTGCCTGAAGTAGGACCTTATACTATTTATGGGCGACCAATGATTGATACTATAAAAGAAGGTTACTTTTCTCTTACTTTAAGAAGACTATATGCTAAAATTAAATCTAGTAGATATGTTAAAAAACACAAATTTACAGATACTGACGTTCCAATAGAGTATAGTTATAAATATACATATAAAGAACTTCCTTTTATTAATTCTGATGTTTACTACGATTTAGCAATTAGTTTTATTATTCCTCACTATATTGTTACTCATAAAGTTAATGCTAAGAAGAAAATTGCTTGGATTCATACTGATTATGGACATATTCAATCTGATATAAAATCTCAATTGAATATGTGGAAAAATTATGATTATATTGCTTCTATTTCTAACGATGTAACTATTAACTTTTTAAATATATTTCCAAGTTTAAAGGATAAAATTATAGAAATTCCTAATGTTTTACCAATAAAACTTATAAACGAACAATCAGTTGCTTTTGATGTAAATAAGGAAATGCTAGATGATGGCTCTATTAAGTTATTATCAATAGGTAGATATTGTGAAGCAAAGAACTTTGATAATGTACCGTTTATCTGTAAAAAGATTCTAGAATTAGGATTAAAAGTAAAGTGGTATATAATAGGATATGGTGGAGATGAAGAAAGAATTAAAAAGAGTATTAAAGAATGTAACATGGAAGATTATGTAATACTCTTAGGTAAGAAGTCTAATCCTTACCCATATATTAAAGCATGTGATGTTTATGTTCAGCCTTCTAGATATGAAGGTAAATGTGTAAGTGTTATAGAAGCACAATCGCTTCATAAACCAGTTATTATTACGAATTACCCGACTGCAAAGAGTCAGTTGAAGGATGGATATGATGGTGTGATAGTTCCTTTAGAGAATAATGAATGTGCTCATGGTATTTATAATGCTTTAACTAAAAAAGAGTTGCTGCATACTATTTCCGAAAATACATATAAATCAGATTATAGTAATTATGATTCTGTTAATGATTTAATTTGTTTGATTGATTGAAGATTGATTTTAATAAGGGGAGTGAATTATGAACAAGATAAGTGTTATTATCCCTGTTTATCAAGTAGAAAAGTATATTAAACGCTGTTTAGACTCTATTTTATCTCAAACATACTCTAATTTAGAAATTATTCTTATAGATGATGGCTCTAGAGATATGAGTGGTGAGATTTGCGATGAATATGCAATTAAAGATTCAAGAATAAAAGTAATTCATCAAGATAATGCAGGTGTATCAGTTGCTAGAAATAAGGGACTCGATATTTGTACAGGTGATTATGTTACATTTGTAGATAGTGATGATTTTTTAGAACCTCTTATGTATGAGAAGATGATGGAAAAAGTCACAGAATATAATTGTGATGTTGTTATGTGTGACTGTGTTAAAGATGATGGAGTTATACAAAAACCATATACTCATGATATAAGAGCAGGGTTTTACAATTATAATCAATTAAAAGAAGAATACTATCCACATTTATTAATGATGGAGAATGTAGAATATCCTGCAACAATATCCAATTGTTTAATTTTATTTAAAAGAGAAGTAGCTTCTAATATTAGATATATTGAAGGTGTTAGATATTCTGAAGATCTTTTGTTTGGAGCTCAGTTGTTATACAATGCGAAATCTTTTTATTATATGAAAGGTGAGTATTATTATCATTATTGGATGAATAATGAATCTGCAAGCCATACTTTTAAAATAGATAAGTGGAAAGATTATAAGATGTTATTTTTTAAATCTAAAGATTTTTTTTGTGATGATAAACAGTTTACAAAACAAATAGATATAATGCTCTTGCTTTTTTTATATAATTATGCCGGAGATATTTTATACTATAAAGAATTTGATAAAAAACAAAAAATTAATTATTTAAATAATCTTTTAAATGATAAGGATATAGTAGATTTGTTTAAAAGAGTAAACATATCAAAATTATTAATATCTACTAAATTAAAAATTATTACTTATATGTATAAGTATAGAATTGGACTCTCTTTATTAATTAGGAAATATGAATCAAAATATTAAATATTAATTTTAATCGCTAAGTTTAAGAAAAATGTTGCTGCTAGATCATTAAATTTTACTTAACACCTGATTTTCTACTTTATAGCCCCATAACTCAATTCATGATTTTTTAAAATAGTTGTAAAATGATTTTAAAGGGTTAGGTGAGTGCTATGATAACTGAAATTCAATTAAAAAACTATTTAAAATCTAAGGATAAGGATTATGTAAATAAGCTTATTGAATCATTATATGAACAGGATGATGAAAACATTGATCCATCTCATAAGGCATTCCCTATATGTGGTTCCCTTCATTTCAAGAAGAATGGAAAGGACAAGAACAGGCACCAGAGATATATCTGTCTTGACTGTCACAAATCTTTTAGTGATAGAACTAATACCTTATTCTACTGATCTCATTTCACTTTGGAACAGTGGCTTCACTTCATTGAACTAGAACTATATAAGATAACTCTAGAAGATGAAGTACAAGTCTTGGGAACAAGCAAGACTACCTGCTTCTATATGTGCCATAAACTTTATCATGCAGCATCTGAAAACATGGGTCATCAGAAATTATTCTATGAAGCTGAAATAGATACACAGTATAAAAGCATCAGCCTAAAGGGAACACGCCCTCAGAATATGCCCAGATACTCAAAGAAAAGAGGTAAGCAGGCTGCATATAGAGGAATATCTCATCATAAGGTTGCCATTGTATGTGCTACAGATGAAAATGATCATATGATGATGCAGGTATCAGGTCTTGGGAGTGAGTCATTCGATAAATATAAAGCGAAAAAAGACTACTTTAAAGATGTTGAAGAGTTCATATCAGATTCAAAGGCAAGCATACAGCAGTTTGCCAACTATCTTGAAGCAGTAAACAATAAGATAAAGACATCTCCCTTAGAGAAGAGATATCTTACTGATGGCGGAAAATCTTTAGGTTCAGTCAGCGAGATGATGACAGAAGTGAGTTTAATGATACAGATAACAAAAGGAGTTGGGACCAGATATATACAAGGTTATCTGGATTTTCTACTTCTTAAGAAGCAGGCTGAGTATATATTCAAGAAAAAGGAAATGGCTTCTGAGATTCTTAGAATGATTATAGATACCGAGGCTTTCAGTAATGAAATGGTAAGATCTACACCTATGCCTATTTCACTTAAGGAAGCCTATTAAGAATATCATTATGGTATTTTTGATGAATAAGATAACCTAAAGCAACAACTTACTTAAAAAGAGCGATTTTAATTAAAATTTTAGAAAAGAATTGTAATTACAGTTTTTATAAACAATATGGAGAATTATTATGTGTAAATTAAGTATAATTATGCCCATTTATAATAAAAGTAAATATTTAGGTAATATATTAGATAGTATTAAAAGACAAGAATTTAAAGATTTTGAATGTATTTTAGTAGATGATGGATCAACTGATGGATCTCAGTTAATTTGTGATAATTATTCTGAAAATGATGATAGATTTATTACTATACATAAACATAATTCAGGAGTGTCTGATGCAAGAAATGTAGGTTTAAAAAAATCTAAAGGAAAATATATAACTTTTATTGATGCGGATGATTCTATAGAAAGTGACTATTTATTAAAATTGGTTAGGGATATTGAACAGAATAGTGTAGATATCGCAATAGTTACCATGAAAAAGATATGGGAAAATAATTCAAAAGTAGAATATATAAATACATCGCTGAATGGAAAATATAGTTTTAAAAAAATAATGCCTAATTTTGCAAAGATACAGCTTAGTACAGGAATTTTTGGCTTTAGCTGTGGTAAAATTCTACGAAGAGATCTTATTGGTAATTATTTGTTCGACACAAGTATCACTCTCGCTGAGGATTTTGATTTTTATCTAAAATTATATCCTAAAGTGAAAACTATATATTTTGATGATGATTGCTTTTATGGTTATTTACAAGAAAGTGAAAACAATTCAACTAAAGAAGACGATAAAATTGATTATTTTACACAATTAAAGATTAATCTAAGATATCGTGATTTTTTAAAAATAATGAATAGTTATAATGGTAATAATAAAAAGATCATTGATTCTAGAATTACTAGTTATGTATATTTTATTATTTTTCATTCTAATAGAAATGAAATTGATATTAAAATCAAACAATTGTTCGAATTGATTGATAAAAATGATATTATTATCAATATTAATAATAATTTAATGCAAAATCTAATTTTATTCTTAATAAAAAGGAAAAAATTAAATATGATTAAAGCAATTCTTCAGTCTTATGATGTATTGAGAAATCTGAAAAAACTTGTATGATTAAAAAATATATTTTTGCATGATGAAAGTATATTTAAGTTTTACTTAAGCTATCAATACTTGTAAAAATAGAGATTCTAAATTTTTCAATTTAATTGGATAAAAAAATATTATTATTTATGTTTTGGAGGATATTAAAATGATTAGTATAATAATTCCAATATACAATGCAGAAAAATACTTGAATAGAATGTTATCTTCTATAAAAGAACAAACATATACTGACTATGAATTATTATTAATAAATGATGGAAGTATTGATTGTTCTGAATTAATATGCAAAGAAGCTCAAAAACAAGATAAGAGAATTAGATATTTATCACAATCTAATAGAGGAGTATCATCTGCTCGTAATTTGGGTATTAAAGAAGCTAAAGGAGAATTTATAACTTTTTTGGATGCCGATGACAAAATAGACTCAAATTATTTGTACGAGCTATATAAAGGATGCAATAAAGCAGATATTTCTATATGTAAAGTAATTGTCGAAAATGAATGTGGCAAAGAACTTTTTGAGTTTAATCCTAGAAATAGAAATTTAGATGCAACAGAAGCTTTGAACTATTTATTATCCAGAATAGAAATAAATTCTGGACCATATGCCAAATTGTTTAGAAAGCAAATATTAGAAAGTGTTAAGTTTCCAATCATGAAAACATACGAAGATATAATTTTTAATATTAAAGCTTTTTCAAATGCAAGAAATATAAAATGTATTGAGTCAGTTGCATATCACTATATTCAAAATTCTGATAGTACAATGAATCATTTTATGAAAACACCGTCTTTAGATATTATTAATGCAACAACTTTTATAATGGATTTTATACAAGAAAATCATCAATTATCAAAAAAATGTGAATATATAACTTTATCTCATTTGTATCAGTATATTAATTCAATGTTAATTAAAAACAAAATTGAGAATTCTTTTTTTAATGAGTGTTTAAAATTATATAGGAAATATTACCGTAGAATTTTAGAAAACAATTTTTTTTCGGTGAAAGAGAAAGTTTTATTTGGATTATTTTGCTTAAGAATTGGTTACATAAATAAAAAAATAATCAGATTTTAATTATTTTATACAAAAAGGGAGGAATATTAAATGAAATTTTTTCTATATGGGCACAATGGAAGTGGAAATCACGGATGTGAAGCAATAGTAAGATCGACTTATAAAATACTAAACAAGAATAATTCAAATGAATTTACTTTAGCCACTAATGGTAAAAAAGAAGATGAAAACTATGGTTTAAACAATATTATTAATCTCAAAGAAGAAAAAAACAATGTGCCAAAAATTAACTTTAATTATATAAAGGCTTATCTATCATTAAAGTTATTTAAAAATGAATTATTGAGTGAAGAATTAGTTTATAAGAAGACTTTTGAGCATGTTGAAAAAGATACTATTGCTTTATCAATTGGAGGAGATAATTATTGTTATCCTGGATATGAGCGTTTTATAATGCTGCATAATATGCTATCTAGACGTGGAATAAAAACAGTGTTATGGGGATGTTCAGTTGAGCCAGATTCAGTGGATAAACTTAATAAAGATTTATGTAATTATGATTTGATTGTTGCTCGAGAATCTATATCTTATGAAGCATTAAAAAGTATTGGAGCAAATGTACTGCTAAAACCTGATCCTGCATTCTGGTTAGACTCAGAAACAACAGAAATTGATGAAAATTTATTAAAGAATTCAGTTGGAATCAATATCAGTCCTATGATAATAAATAAAGAAAAACAAACTGGAATAACTTTAAAAAACTATATTAATTTAATTGATTATATTCTTGATAAAACAGATATGAATATAGTTTTAATTCCTCATGTTATATGGAAAGATAACAATGATGATAGAAAACCATTAGGATACTTATATGACTTATTTAAATATTCAAATAGAGTTTTATTAATTAATGATCAAAATTGTCAAAAATTAAAAGGAATTATTTCAAAATGTAGATTTTTTATAGGGGCTAGAACACATTCTACTATAGCAGCCTATTCTTCATGCGTTCCTACTCTTGTTGTGGGGTATTCTGTAAAGGCTAAAGGGATTGCTAAGGATTTATTTGGTACATATAAAAACTATGTTATCCCAGTTCAATCTTTAGATAATGAAAATGATTTAATAGATTCTTTTAAATGGATATTCAATAGAGAAGATGAAATAAGAACGCATTTGATTAATTATATTCCTAGATATAAAGAGAATATCTTTAATATTGAAGAATTGGAGAAATTATAAAATGGAAAATTTAGTAAAAAATAGAGTATCTTTATTAATTCCAATTTATAATGGAGAAAAATATATAGAAAGAAGTTTGAAATCAGTAATTTATCAAACTTATTCAAATATTCAGCTTATACTAATCAATGATGGATCAAATGATGATACTGATAGGTTAATTCAAGCAGAATTACCAAATTTAAAAAAAATTTTAAGTGACGTAAAATATCTTAAAAAAACAAATGGTGGTGTAGGTAGTGCATTAAATGAAGGTCTAAAATATTTTGATGGTGAATTTTTATTACTATTAGATGTTGACGATATTTTATTAAAAGAATCAATTGAAACATTAGTAGATAAAATGAATGAGAATCCAGATTGTTCCTATGTTTATGGAAACGGATATTATGTAAAAGAAAATAATCTAGATGATATATCTTCGCCTTTTTATGATTCTACATATAATGGTGAAGAGTATAATATTTTTGATTTGGTTTTAAAGGGAAAAGTTAAAACTTGGGCGGGAAGCTACATGATTAGGACTAGTACATGGCTTCAGAATAACAAAGGTAGAGATATTTTTCCTTCAAGATATGGCCAAAATATGCAATTAGTTCTACCAACTGTATATAAAAATAAAGGTTTGTATTTAAATAAACCCTTAATGAAATATATCCGTCATGATGGATCAATAACAACTACATTCAGTGAGGATGAAGATAATTATGAAGTTGAAAAAGTAAGATATAATGGATATGAAGAAATTTATCTTAATGTAATTAATAAACTTGATATTACAGATAAAGAAAAATATATAAAATTTATAAAGTACAATTTTCTAAGACTAAAAATGTATTTAGCAATTTGGTATAATCATAAAGAAGGAAAACATTTTTTTGAAGAATTAAATAGAAATCATGAGCTAAGTATTAATGATAAAATAGCATTTTACAAAAAAAATAACTATTTATTATATGTGTATTATAGATTAGCAAGAAAGTTAAGAGTTATGAAGTAATACCTTTGAAACATTGATTAAAGGGGGGAGTTACAATGTATAAAGTAAATGAAAATAATCTAGATTCTTTAAAAGAAAATAAACCGCTTATTTCGTTAATTGTTCCAATATACAAAGTAGAAAACTATTTAAATTGTTGTGTTAATAGCATAATAAATCAAACCTACAAAAATCTTGAGATTATATTAATTGATGATGGTAGTCCTGATAAATGTGGAAAAATTTGTGATGATTTTAAGAAAGAAGATACAAGAATAAAAGTTATACATAAAAAAAACAATGGTGTATCATCTGCTCGAAATAAAGGACTTGATGTTTGCAATGGAGAGTACATTTCTTTTGTAGATAGTGATGATTATATTATGCCTGATTTAATAGAGTCATTATATAACGAAATATATGATTGCGATTATGTTTCTTGTGGTTATACGCATTTTGATAACAAAAATAATCAAGAAAAATATTTTTCACCAAAGGATAAAATTATCTTAACGGGAAAAGATGCTCTATACAAACATTATTCAATCGATAATACAATTGAAAATATAAATTGTGTTTATGTATGGGGTAAACTATTTAGAAGAAAAATTTGGGACGAATTACGTTTTCCAGAAGGAATTTTATTTGAAGATATATATGTTATGCCTTATATATTATTAAAATGCAATAAAGTTAAATTTATTAATAATGCGGGATATTACTATAGAAAAGTAGAATGGAGCATTACAAATAATCAAAGCCCTGAACATAAGAAGAAAGGGTTTATTGATTCTTTTAAAATTTGGGATGATCATCTATCTTTATATAAAAAATGTTCGTTTAAAGAATTGACTGTCGCAGTGGAGTGTTTAGAAATTGATAAAATACTAACATGTTATAATAATGATAGTATTCCAACCGGATTGAATGAATTTTCAAAATCGCGTTTAAGAAAATTGATTCCCGACATATTGAATGAATCACTTCCTATAAAACAAAAAATTCGTTATCTTATCGTTTTGTTATTTGGCAAAAATGGATATAAATTTATTAGACAATTAGGCAAACAATCCAGATAAATTAAATGATTACTAAGAAAATCTAATTAATTATAATTGTGATGTACTATTAAAGTTGATTAATTAACTTTATTCTTTAATGAATAAAATTTAATATCGGCAATCATATGAAATGACCTCCTAGTTGCCAATATGTGGATTTAAACTCAAAATTAGAATAGAAACTAAAATTAGAGTTGTTACCATTACAACAACAGGAGGTCACTATGAAAAGTATAATTGATATTGGAATGGATGACCGCAAGAAGACTTATAGTTTATGTGCTGTTTTAAAGGAATTAGGAGAAGTATTATTTGAGACTAGGATTCCAGCCGATTTTGATCTTATTATCAAATTTATTGAGAATGCAAAGAGTATTATCAACCAGCCTTATGCGGATATCAAATCAAGCTATGAGTGAGGGTGCATGGCTATTTTTTATACTGGAAGCTTGCAGAACGAGGAATTGATTGTGATATTCTTGCTCCTTCTACCGTGCAGCGCTCAGCTAAGAATAAGGTGTAAAGAATGATAGAAGAGATTCAAGAAATGTTGCTATTACAGCCATTGAAAGAGAACTATCATGTTTCGAATGGGAAATCGAAACTGGTCATTTAGATTAGTTTTTATAACTAGAATAAAAAATTCTTAAGAAAGGAAAGGTGAAAGACCTTAAAAGAAAAAATAAACAAATATCAAAGGCATAGATGGACTTCAAAGAAATAGAACATGTTCAGCTATCTAAGAGTTATCTCTGAAGGCAATGCAAATTTTGGTGAGAAGTCGTAATCTTGTCGAATTATAAAAGCATTGACCCACATATGGAGATTATAGGCTGTCGACGAGCCATTAACCTTTTAGTAACCAATCCAGGAATTAAAGGATGGTTAACTGTCGCAGAATCTATACGATTTAGGGTCTTTCTATGTCCTTGATGATTAAATCAAATAGTAGAAGTTTATTTACGTCTTGAAAACGGTCATTTCATAATAGGTATAAATATGTCGAGATTAGAAAATTCAACAAAAAATTTTGTTTTAACACTTGGTAATAACATTTTATCATCTTTATTAGGCTTAGTATCTCGTACTGTTTTCATATATATTCTTGGATCTACTTATTTAGGTCTTGCAGGATTGTTAGGAAATGTACTTGGTTTTTTAACTATATCTGAATTAGGAATTGCTACTGCTATAGGATTTAGTTTATATAAACCTTTGGCAGAAAAAGATTATAAGTCTGTTAGTGCATTAATGTCTGTATATCGTAAGGCATATGTCATTATTGGTAATATTGTATTAATATCAGGAATTGTTTTATTTTTCTCTTTGGACTTTTTCATTGCTCCTAGTCAGCAACCTAAAGGAACTACATTCGCATATTTTGCTTTTTTATTTAATACTGTAATAGGCTATTTTTTATCGTATAAAACGACATTAATTTCTTCAGACAATCAAGCATTCCGTTTGGTTCCAATTAATATAGTAATGAATGTAATTCAAACAGTTGCACAAATTATAGTATTAGTATTATTTAAAAACTATACTCTTTATCTTTCAGTACAAATAGTTTGTTCAGTTGTTATTATGTTATTACAAAATAGATATATCACAAAAAAATATAAAGAAGTTGATTTTTATTCAAAAGAGCAACTTAAGCCAGAACAAAAAAGTTCGTTAAAAAGAAATGTTGGAGGGTTAATAATTGCTAAAATAGGTGATTATTTAGTTAATTCAACAGATAACTTGATTATTACAAAATTGGTGACTCTCGCTGCGACTGGAATTTATTCAAATTATTTATTGATTAGAAATATGGTTAACGGCTATATTTCTACGTTATTTGCCAGTGTGACTGCAGGAATTGGTAATGTAGTAGCTGTTGAAAGTGACGAAAGGAAAGAAGAAGTATTCAATATAATGATGTTTTGTGCTTATTTTATATATTGTTTTGAAGCTGTTTGCTTCTTATGCTTATTCAATCCATTTATTGGTGATATATGGCTCGGGGAAAATTTTACATTTAATACATTTACTGTTTTAATAATTGTTATAAATAATTATTTGACAGGATTGCGAATGCCTCTTATAACAATGAAAGGTGCGGCAGGAACATATATGGAAGATGCATGGATTCCTTTTGCGTTTGCTATTATTAATCTTGTAGCTTCTATTATATTAGTAAAATGGATGGGAGTAGCTGGAGTATTTCTGGGAACAATTGTTGGTAGCTTATTAACTGCAGATTGGTATAGACCAATCATTATATATCGTAAAGTATTTCATACATCAGTAATGAAATACTATAAACGTTATATAATTTATATAGCATTAGGTTTATTAAATATGGGTATTGCATATGTAGGATGTGAATTAGTAAAAATAAAATTTGTGTTTGTTGGCTTTATTGTAAAGATAATTATATCTGTACTAGTTCCATTAATTATAAATACAGCCTTATTCTATAGAACGAAAGAATTTATTGCTATAAAAGAAATGGGAAATAGAATACTTACTAAAATTAAATCTAAACTAAGTTTAAATTAAATAATCTATATTATAATTAGAAAGTGACTGATAAAATGGAAACAATACAATCAATTAAAGAAGAATGTACAGGATGTTCTGCTTGCTATTCAATTTGTCCAAAGAATGCAATTGAAATGAAAAAAAATTTGGAAGGATTTTACTATCCAATAATAAATAATTCAAATTGTATTTCATGTGGGTTGTGTTTGAAAGTTTGTCCTGTTAATAAGCACGTTGAAATAAATTCTAATAATCAGGTTTATTCTTCATATATTAAAGATAAGTCCAAAAGATTAGAAAGTGCTTCTGGAGGAATTTTTAGAATTTTAGCAGAATATATAATTGATCAAAAAGGTTTTGTTTTTGGTGCAGCTTTTGATGAAAATTTTAAAGTTAAACACATTTGTGTAGATAACAAAAATGATTTAAAAAAACTGTTAGGAAGTAAATATGTTCAAAGTCAAATGAATGATTCTTTTAAACATGCTAGAGAATTATTAGAGAAAGGAAATAAAGTTTTATTTGTTGGAACTGGTTGTCAAATTGCTGGACTAAAGAATTATTTGATAAAAGAATATGATAATTTATTAACTATAGATTTAATATGTCATGGTGTTCCATCGCCAAGCGTATGGGAGAAATATATCAAAGAAAAAGGTAAGGGTAATATAATTGATATTATACCTAGGGATAAAACCAATGGTATTAATGATGCTCCAATTGTATTTAAATACTCTAATGGTTTAAAACAAAGCGAAGCATATTCTAAAAATATATATTTGAGGGGTTTTATTGCAAATTATTATCTAAGAAATAGTTGCTATAAATGTAATTTTAAGGGATTATCTAGAATTTCTGATATAACTATTGGAGATTTTTGGGGATTAGATAAGTTAGATCAAACCATGTACCAACCATATGGAACATCTATTATGATAACTCATAATAATAAAATTGATGAATATATTGATGAAATAAACAAAGAAATGGTTTTTAAATCATACCCTAATGATTTTGCATATAAATATAATGACTGTTTAATTAATTCAACAAATAAACCTTTTGCTAGACGTATTTATTTTTTATTTAATCATTTTTTCACTACGGAATTCTATATAAAATTACTATTTAGAATTAGTGATTATTTTTCTGTATTTAGGCTTAATTTAATTAAGATAATAAGGAAATTTAAACTTATTATTAAGAAATAAAAATGTGGTTTTAATTAGATTTATTTTGATTAAGTAGGAGGAACTAAATGGATAACAACGACAACAAACAAAGATCCACTTCCTTTGAATCATTAGACATATTGATTCAAAAATGGAGAGATGGTACCTTTTCAGAAATCTTAGATGACTGGAAGTGGATCTTCTCATATAGTAAAAGATATAAAGGTGCTATTGTCTTTTATACTGTATTAGGTATATTAAGTACAACTCTAGGACTAGTAAGTTCTGTAGTAGGTAAATACATGATAGATATCATCACTGGTTACAAGATATCAAAACTACCAATTCTGATATGTATCATGATAGGTTCTACAGTATTTAGTTTAGTCTTTGGCAGTATCTTAAATCGTATTACAGCTAAATTAAGTATATATATTAATAACGATATACAGGCTGATATCTTTGATAAGATCATTGATGCAGACTGGTTAGCTATTAACCAATACAGTAATGGGGATGTATTAAACAGATTCAATAGTGATGTAAGTACAGTATCAGGTAACGCTATTAGCTGGTTACCAACTATCATTATTGCACTCTATAACTTCATCGCTACATTCTTTGTCATCTGGCATTATGATAAGATCATGGCTGCATTAGCTTTCGCCAGTGCACCATTTATGCTTATTGCCTCTCGTTTCTTAATCACTAAACAGAGACAATACAACATGAAAGTAAGAAAGATGTCTTCTGAAATGATGACATTTGAAGTAGAAACATTCTATAACTTTGATACAATCAAATCATTTGGTATATCAAAATTATACAGTAAGAAAATGAGAGACTGGCAGAAGAAGTTTAAAGATGTTTCATTAGACTATAACATGTTTACTATCTGGACGAATGTATTCATGTCTATATTAGGTACAGCTGTATCTCTTACAGCTTTTGGGTACTGTCTATTTAGACTTTGGACTAAAGATATTACATATGGTACTATGACACTCTTCTTACAACAAAGATCAAGCCTAGAAGGAGCATTCAGTAACGTAGTATCTATTATCCCATCATTTCTAACAAGTTCAGTATCTGCACACCGTATCAGAGAATTAGTAGAACTTCCTAAAGAAGTTCATATTCCTGAAAGCAGTGAGCTAGATGCATATAAGGATGATGGATTTAGTGTTAAGATGAGTGATGTTAACTTTGCATATATTGAAAACAACAAAGTTATTACTGATTCTGATTTTGAAGCAAATCCAGGTGAAATCGTTGCATTAGTAGGTCCTTCTGGAGAAGGTAAGACTACTATGATTAGATTGATCTTAGGTTTAATTAGACCGTCTGATGGTGGAGTAAGTATTAATGCATCTAATGGTGATGCAGTAGAAGCCAATGCAAACACAAGACACTTGTTCGCTTATGTACCTCAAGGTAATACTATTCTATCTGGTACTGTTGCAGAGAATATGAGAATGGTTAAACAGGATGCAACAGATGAAGAAATTATACATGCGTTACAAGTCTCTTGTGCATGGGATTTTATTTCTAAACTACCTGATACTATTAATACTAAGATTGGTGAAAGGGGTAGAGGATTCTCAGAAGGACAGGCTCAGAGAATCGCTATCGCAAGAGCAATTCTCAGAGATGCACCAATCTTACTATTAGATGAAGCAACAAGCGCTTTAGATGTTACTACTGAAAGAAAAGTATTAAGAAACATTATACAGAACCATCCTAATAAGACTTGTATAGTCACTACACATAGACCTAGTGTATTAAATATGTGTCAGAGAGTATATAGAGTTATGGAGACTCATGTTACTGAGTTAAGTGAAGAAGAGTCTAGTAAGATGGCTATGGATTTCTAAATTCTTATTAAAAAGGGATCTTATTAAGGATATAACAAAAAAACAGTCTATACTCTTTTATTTATAATTGAAGAATATCCAATAACTTATTATTTGTCATTTATATGTGAAATTTATATATCAATTTATTGCTTTTGTGTCGAAGATGTAGTTTATTTGTTAAAAAATCAATCAGAAGATAAAAGAAAAATAGAATAATTAAATTAATGATTATATATTAAATCAATTTGGTTTTAACTTGGATAGCAAGGATTATTACTAGTAATACTAATATTTCAGATTTTTTTACTACTTTTATAGGTAATTCTCTTTTGTTTCATATTAAATGTGTCTGAGTTTGTTGGTTTATGCAGACTTATGTAATTTTTGAATATTAGACAAAGTAATTCATAAAAATAGTAAATTATATAAATAAGGAAATGTAATATTATTTTTCTCTCATTTTAAGAAAAATGTTGCTACTAGATCATTAAATTTTACTTAATATCTGATTTTCTACTTTATATCCACTTAACTTAAGTCATGGTTTTTAAATAGTTGTAAAATGACTTTGAAAGGTCAGGTGGGTGCTATGATAACTGAAAATTAAGTAAAAAACTATTTAAAATCTAAGGATAAGGATTATGTAAATAAACTTATTGAATCATTATATGAACAGGATGATGAAGACATTGATCCATCTCATAAGGCATGCTCTATATGTGGTTCCCTTCATTTCAAGAAGAATGGGAAGGACAAGAACGGGCACCAGAGATATATCTGTCTTGACTGTCTCAAATCTTTTAGTGATAGAACTAATACCTTATTCTACTGATCTCATTTCACTTTGGAACAGTGGCTTCACTTCATTGAACTAGAACTATATAAGATGACTCTAGAAGATGAAGTACAGGTCTTGGAAGTGAATCATTCGATAAGTATAAAGCGAATAAAGACTACTTTAAAGATGTTGAAGAGTTCATATCAGATTCAAAGGCAAGCATACAGTAATTTGCCAACTATCTTGAAGCAGCAAACAATAAGATAAAGACATCTCCCTTAGAGAAGAGATATCTTACTGATGGCGGAAAATCATTAGGTTCAGTCAACGAGCTGATGACAGAAGTGAGTTTAATGATACAGATAACAAAAGGAGTTGGAACCAGATATATACAAGGTTATCTAGATTTTCTACTTCTTAAGAAGCAGGTTAAGTATAAGTTCAAGAAAAAATAAATGGCTTTTGAAATTCTTAGAATGATTATAGATACCGAGGTTTTCAGTAATGAAATGGTAAGAGCTACACCTATGCCTATTTGACTTAAGGAAGCATATTACGAGTATCGTTATGAGATTTTTGCTGAATAAGATAACCTAAAGCAACAATTTACTTAAAAAGAGCGTTTGAAATAATTATTTTTGATTAATAATAAATTATCTTTACTTGTTGTATTACTTTATTGTATTTAATAGAGGTTATAGAAAATCCAGAATTGATTTCATAAATAAATCATACTTATTTAAATATTAACTCATTATTATACAGTTTGATAATATACAATATTACATTTATACACTATAGTTATGTGCTCTGATATTTATATAGTTTATGTATAATTTTTTAATAAAACTTTAATGAATGTTGAAAGGAAAAGTTTAAAATGAAGCAGTTGATTAAAGAATTTATATATCGTCTCAGAGGAGATTATACTACAGAAAAATTAATTAATATGGGGATGAAGGTTGGTCATAATTTTAATAGATTACATGGTACAATATTGGATCCTTCACATTGTTGGTTAATAGATATCGGTGATAATGTCACTTTAGCTCCTAGAGTCCACATTTTATGTCATGATGCTAGTACAAAACAATTTTTGGGATATACAAAGATAGGTAGAGTCAATATTGGAAATAATGTGTTTATCGGTGCATCATCAGTTATATTACCGGGAATTAGTATAGGTAATAATGTAATAATAGGTGCTAATAGTACTGTGACCCATGATATAGAAGATAATTCTGTTTATGCAGGTAATCCAGCTCATTTTCTATGTAGTTTAAGTGACTATTTAGAAAAAGAGCAAAAACGTATGAATATTAATTGCTGTTTTTCAGATGAATATACATTACGTAAAAATATTTCGATGGATAAAAAAATAGAACAAAAAGATAAACTAAAAGATGGTATAGGGTATGTAGAATAAGATAGATTATAATGTTTATTATTTAGAGGATTGATAATATTGGATTAGTTTATAGATATAAAAACGAGATTGCTAAAATTGTAATAGTGCAAAATTCAAAACCGCCTCTGCAAGATAAGTAAGCATTAAATTATATGGTGTAATTGAAATGGGCGATTAAGTTATTTCGATTTAATCGTCCTTTATTCCAAACTCTTTTTTTATTTAATTACTCCATGACATGAACCAGTCAATCTTCTCTGGATGTTGAATGATATCAATCTGAGGTATTGTCTTTAGTATGTAATAAAAAGGATTAAGCCTATTAGCTCATCTGATTCAATCAGGTTGAATATTGATGCACTTGCATCTGGTCCTTTGGTAGAAGCATTAAACAGCAAATTCTTTTGACTTTTTATATGGCCTAATACTACGTTCATTCAGTTATCTGAAAATTAGGATAATTAGTTTACAAATACTATTCTTCACTAAGACTTGTGGATTATATGTCAACAAGTTATTTATATATAATCAAATAGAAGGGAGTAAATAATGCAAGAATCAAAAAACAAACACACACACATACCATTAATAGACATATCAAGATTACTATGTGCACTATTAGTCGTATTAATACATTTTAGAAGCCAATTATCACTCAATCCGATTTCTACTATGATAATTAAGTGCTTTTCAAACCAAGCAGTACCATTCTTTATAATAGTATCTGGATTCTTTTGGGCTAAAAAATGCTTTAATAACAAATCAAACAATAACATCATAGAAATCACAAAAAGAATTTGTATAAACTTTTTACTGATCTATTTTGTATGGACTATATTATGGACACCATGGTTCATAGATCTATATAAGAGTATGTATGGTGGTACGTCAAAATTATATTTAATACTTGTATTTATAAGACGATATTTTATTGCTGGTCAGGGTGTTTATTGGTTCCTGTTAGTATTAGCTGAATCTTTATTTGTTGCTGCAATATTAATAAAATATGATCTAGAAAAGCTATTATATGCTATTGGCTTTTGTGGATTGATTCTTGGTCTCTTATACGATGCTAATTTCAATGTGTTAGGTATACAGTATATCAATAGATTATGCTATTTAATTTTTGGATGGAGTAATAATCTATTTATGAAAGGATTACCTTATGTTGCTATTGGTTATTTTCTAAGTAAGAACTATGATACTTTAATAGGTAAAACTAAATCAGCAATTATATTCTATTCATTATCTAGCATAATTATGATTATTTTATATTCATATGGTTATTATGACTTACTCTGTTTACATCCAATTCAAGCTATTTGCTTATTTATTATTTCTTTACAGCCTATAAAATATCAATTTAATAAGCTGATATTAGAAGGATGTAGAAATTTAAGTTCTTGTATCTATTATTTACATACTGCTTTTAAGTATGGACTTGCTACTCTATTATTTAATTATATTAATAGTGGATTAGGGCAAGTATTCACTGCAGTATTGCTGAGTAGTATAGTTTGTTATGTAGTAAAGAAATTGAATATTAAGCCAGTTATGTGGCTATTAAGTATGAAGTAAAGTAATTATAGTAATCTTAGAATACTAAAATCACTATATATAGTCTTTTTAGTCTCTCCAAACACTCTATATAGCAATTAGAGAGACTAAATTAGCTATATTGAGCTAATGGTCAAGTATTAATCTCCTTTTACACATAAAGGAGTCTTATTTGTATCTGAATGGTTATTTATGAATAGGGTCTATAACTTAGCAGTAACTGCACCACTTGTATTAATTACCATTATTTTTGGATGATAGACTCAGTTGTTTTATCTTGCTATGAAATAAACAAGCAATAGTTAGATTACTATTTTTACTCATGGTTAATAATGCAGTTTTATGTATAAGCTATTTTATGATTCCAATTTAGTTGATCAACTATTCCAGAGGGGTTGACCAAGCATTCCGATGGACCTGACCACGTCAATAATAGGGGTTATTCTTATTTTAGTTGGAGTATTGGTAGTGATGAGGTAAGTTATACAACGCACTAATAGAAGTCCATCCATTACGGTAGGGAAGTTCACCTTATATGTTAACAAGTCCATTGTCTATTAATTCTGATACACTTGACCAATCATTCCAATGAGGCTGATCAAGTATATTAAGGGTTACTTGTTCATGGCGACATTAATCATCCAATAGCATTAACCTGTAATATTTTATTCAAACAAAAACAAGCCCCCAAAACTGGGGACTCATTTCATAGTTGTTTAATTTTTATTAAGATCTTTCAGTAGTCCATTCATCCTTATTCAAATTTGTTGTACAATGAATATTGGTTCCGCCATCTGTCCAAATAATAACTTTCGTTGCTTTGAACGGATCTGAATTAGGTAAATAAAAACCTTTTATGAACTCATCATTGGTAGGTGCAGAATGCGTTTCGCCGCAGGCATGGTAAGTTGGTAATATGTGTCCTGTCAATGCCTTATCGCCAATTAAATCCCACTTTCCATTATGGTTTGAATCTTCATAAACTGTTCCTGGTGTCCCACCACCTGCATCGCATTTAAATTTATAGACTCTGTTCAGCTCTCCACAAGTACTTACAAATTCATTAGCTGCAAACGTATCTACGACAACCATAGGTCTTTCCCAATTTCTCATATTTTAATCCCTCCCTGATTAGTATTGTTACAATTATTATAAACCCTATAGCCTTCTCATGCAACCCTTCTGGGATATATTTAAGAAATACTATACAAAAAATATAAAAATGTCTAGTATAATAAAACATAATTACACTGATGTATGAATAATTAATAAAATAACATTACATAATTATCGTAAATACAATTAAACATAAATCAAATCTCACTATCTTCTTTATTACATTCTATTTTTTCTCTTAATCATATACCCTCTATACTTCTCATATCCTCTATATACAGCCTTATTCCTCTCCCTTATATTCTTATCCTCTTATACCCATAAATCTCTCTATATAGCTTATATAACTCATATAAGTAAAATCGTATTTTACTAGACAATATCAACTAAATATGGCATAATACATCACTGTACGAAAGGAAATGTAGACTATGATATCAACACATAATGTATCACTCAGATACGGAGATCGCGCTTTATTTGAAGATGTATCAGTAAAATTTACTGATGGAAATTGTTATGGGATTATTGGTGCAAATGGTGCTGGTAAATCAACATTCTTAAAAATATTATCAGGTGAAATAGAACCTAATAAAGGTGAAGTTATTATTGAACCTAATAAGAGATTATCTGTTTTAAAACAGGACCACTTTGCTTATGATGACAACAAAGTAGTAGAAACAGTCATCATGGGTAATAAGAGACTGTTTGAAATCATGCAGGAAAAAGAAAAGTTATATGCTAAACCAGATTTCAATGATGAAGATGGTATTAAACTAGGAGAACTTGAAGGTGAGTTCGCAGACATGGATGGCTGGAATGCTGAAAGTGATGCTGAAATCATGCTAAATGGTTTAGGTATTACAACTGAATACCATGATATGTATATGAGAGACTTAGATGGTAATCAGAAGGTTAAAGTATTATTAGCCCAGGCTTTATTTGGAAACCCTGATATTCTTTTACTAGACGAACCTACCAACCATCTCGACTTAAAGAGTATCAGATGGTTAGAAAACTTCCTATTAAACTTTAAAAACACTGTCATTGTTGTATCACATGACCGTTATTTCTTAAACAAAGTATGTACACATATTGCTGATATTGATTACAGCCGTATTCAGCTATATGTAGGTAACTATGATTTCTGGTATGAATATTCTCAGATGCAGATCCAGCAGATGAAAGACCAGAACAAGAAAGCAGAAGCTAAGAAGAAAGAATTAGAAGAGTTCATCGCTCGTTTTAGTGCCAACGCTTCTAAAGCAAAACAGGCCACTTCTCGTAAGAAGTTATTAGATAACCTAGAAATGGCTGATATGAAACCATCACTTAGAAGATACCCATTCATCGGTTTTAAACCAGGTAGAGAAGTAGGAAACATTGTATTAAATGTAGAAAACTTAACTAAGGTAGTAGATGGAGAAACACTTATTAATAATGTGTCTTTCTCTATTCTTCCAAATGAAAAGGTGGCTTTTGTTGGAGACGATAAAGCAACTGAAGCATTCTTTAAGATCATCATGGGAGAAGATAAAGATTTTGAAGGTTCTTATAAATGGGGTATTACGACTACTCAGTCATATTTCCCTAAAGATAATTCAGCATTCTTTAATGATTGTGAATTATCTTTATTAGACTGGTTAAGACAGTTTACTGATGGTAGTATGTATGAACAGGAATTAAGAGGATGGTTAGGTAGAATGTTATTCTCTGGTGATGAAGCATTAAAGAAAGCAAATGTTTTATCAGGAGGAGAAAAGGTAAGATGTATGCTTGCGAAAATGATGATGCATGATGCAAACGTATTAATCTTTGATGAACCTACAAACCACCTTGATCTTGAATCTATCCAGGCATTAAACCAAGGCTTAATGCGTTTCCCAGAAAACATTCTATTTACTTGTCATGATCACCAGTTTGTTCAGACAATTGCGAATAGAATTATCGAATTTACTGCAGAAGGTACAATTGACCGTCTTTCTACATTCGATGAATATTTAGAATACAAGGACACACTTGAAGCATAAGAGCGGATTAAACCGCTCTTTTTTTCTTCTTGAGGCTAGTTCTTATACGATGAGGATGTTAATACCTGTATCATCCTAGAAGGCTTGGAAATTTAAAATCATGTGGTTTGAGGAATATTTTGAATAAAATACAATTATTTTTATATATTCACAATTTTATTGGTATTTGCTATAATTAGTTGAGCAAAATGATATGTTCCTTTGGTATGTAATAGTAGATAAGTATAAAAGATTGTTGAGTGTTAATAGATACTTGTTGCTAGTTTGTAGGACATCTATTTTTTATTTATTTTGATGAAAGGAGATTATTTATATGTGTATTGAAATTGAGAATTATAAACAGAAACATAATTATGATTTTTCTGATTATTTTAATAGTAATCAAATCGATGCCGATGCAGAAGATTTACTAAATGATTTTCTGAGTAACCCTGAGTACAAATTAAAATTAGATAAAAGAAAAGTACCTATCATAGAAATTGCCAAAATAATGGGATTCAAGATCTATACAACAAGATTTAATGATAGAAATCTTTCTGGAACAATTGGTATTTCAAAAAAGTTATACAATAGATATAAAAGTGACAAGGTTATTATTTTAAATAATCAAGATACAGATGAACATATTCTTTTTACTCTATGTCATGAATTGGCACATTATATTTATGATTATAAGAGTAATATTCATGATGAATATTCTAATACTTATAGAACGGATGAAATTATTGACGAAAAAGAAAAAAGAGCAAATCGTTTTGCTGCTTCGTTGATGATGCCAAAGTCTTCTTTCAAAGATGCATATATAGAATTATCAAAAAATATAGATGATTCAGAGATTATAGTTCAAGGCTTAGCAGATGCATTTAATGCACCAAAAACTGCCGTTCGTATAAGATTGAGAGAAGTGTTGTATGTCTAATAATAAACTAAACGAATTTTCTGAAGATTTTGCTTTAGATGAATTAGAAAGTGCTGATTCAATAGATGAATTGCCACATAATAGAAAAGATGAAAAAGAATTAGATGAAAGAAATAAGATTTATACAAAAATCTTGTACAATTATTCTAAATATCTAGAAGAGACTTTAAATAAGAATAAAGTAAGTAAAAAATATCTTATAAATTTGATGATTTCTGTTCTTGTTTTAATCATAGTCGCTTTTATTATCATATCATTCAAGGGTAATCATGTAGCTATTATTTCTGCATTTATCTCACTTGTTAGTGCGATTATTGTAATTCCAACGAAGATAGTAGAATACTTATTCAATCCTCAAGAAACCCAACAAATTAGTGAAATAATTAAGAATATTCAAAATTACGATAAAGCTATACGAGATGATTTATCAAAAGAACAGAAATAGTGTTTATTTAATGATAAATAAATACTAGAAATATTTGTTAGAAGTTATGGTAATTTAAAATGACCAAGGGTTTCCTAAATTTTAATTATCACGTATTACGGAGTGAATCTTTGTAGGGATAGTCAAGAACCCATATATCTTATAAGAAACGGAGAAGGTGACTTAGCTGTGATGGATATTGAAACATTTAGTCGTAGAGAAAAATTGTTGGATTTGCGTGAGCAGCTTCTTTCTGTAGAAGAAGAGAGAGTGGCAGGTAGCAAAGAGTATACAATTGATGAATTAGATAAAATTCTTGATGAAGTCATTCAAGGGTATAGAAAATACTGAGTATTAAGTCGAGGTAGTTCACTTTGCGGATGCTTTATAGTTTGATATTGTTATCACATTGAAAGGGGTGAATGCTGTAGATGAAGAATTACCTGATATACTATTATCAGCCAATAGATTATTCTGTATGAAAGATTACTTAAAGTGTGACTATGATCTCATGCTATAAGGACATGCTCATGGAGGACGGTAGCGTATACCATATATATTAAATGGTCTATTTACCCCATAAGAAGGTCTATTTCCTCGTTTTGCTGGAGAAATATACCAATTTCTTTTATACAACATTTATAGCCAGTAGAGGGCAAGTTAAGGAGTCTACGAGGATGCTTAGAATCTTTAATAGACCAGAATTTGTTATAGTAGATACCACACTAAAAAAGGAATCCTAAGATTGGGATTCCTTTATAATAAACTAGCTTGTTTACTAAACTCATCATAACTTTTTACAAAATGATAAGGCTCATATTCACCATATGCAGTGGGTCTACTGATAGTAATAATTTGTATATCATATTCAAGTTTTTCTTGTATAGCATCAGCAAATTTTGCCATTTTTTCTCCTGGTTCTGTTTGTAATGCAATACATCCTGATTTTTAAATCTTTTCGCTATTAGATAGCACACTTGCTAAAACCTCCTTAAAATCTTCGGCCTTTTTTATTCTACCAACTTCGTGTGATTTGCGCAAGAAGGTACCTATGCGATTATCATAGCCTCTTTTATAAAATTGATCGTGCATCCAATCGTTAAATTATCTATCGTAGTAAATATTAAATTGAATTTCTATTGGATAATGAAAATTACCTTTTTGATAATAAACATGTACTCCTCTATAATCATCATCATTTTCCTTCTCTTTAGACATATCAACGATTCTTATTTTTTCCTCTGTTTATTTGCCTTTCTGAATGAGTAAGATGCAAATTCTTATTTAATTTAGCTATGATAATCAGCCTTTTATGAAATAGAGAAACAGACATCACAGTAATTATACACCTGAAGGAGAAAATTCAACTATTGAAGGTGTAAAACTAAATTCAACTGTAAGAGTAAGATCAAGTGGAAAGAAGTGAAAGACTAAACGCAACTTTGACTCACCTAAAGTGGAATAATCATTCACTTTAGAATATAAAAAAGTGAAATCACATTGACATTCACTTTGCAAAGGACTAGGCTAGAATTATAAGAGAGAATAACTCACATGATTAAGCAAGACAGTAGATTTTAAAATGGACCCTGTAAAAAGGACACGATAAAAAAGAGACCTTATTTCGTGACCCTGTTTTACAGGGTTTTTATTTTGCGTAGTATAATGATTATAGAATGGTGGTGTTATTATGGGAGCAAATTATTTTATCGATGAACAAGTGAAGGAACTAGAGAAGAATCCATATGTAAAGAAAGTATCTGTTAAAAGTATAACTTATTCAGAATAATTTAAAGAACTCTTCTGGACAGATTTACAGAAAGGAATGTTACCTAGAAATATATTTAAAAAATATGGATTTGATCCAAGTATGCTAGGACCCCGTCGAACTAAAAATTTTACATATCGTGTAAGGAAAGAAGCAACAAGAGTAGAAGGATTCAAAGATACAAGAAGCACAAATTCTGGCAGACCTCTTACAAGGGTTCTTACTATCGAGGAAGAGCTAGAAAGGCTTAAACAGAAATGCGAAATTCTCCAGCAGGAGAACGATTTTTTAAAAAGAGTGAGATTTATCAACAGAAAGCAGATATCAAAACTGCAGAAGGACAAACAGTAAGAGAAAAATATAAACTGATGGATAGAACTCTTGAATCACCTAGTAATAATCTGAGTGTCTCAGCATTATGCGATACTGCAGGTGTTTCAAGAAGTGGGTTCTATTCATGGAAGAAACGAAAAGGTTCCATAAGCGAAAAAGAAGAACAAGACCGTAAGGATTTTGAACTGATTTTAGAAGCATACAAGTTCAAAGGATATGACAAAGGCAGACGTGGTATTCATATGCGTCTTCTTCACATGGGCATTTTGATGAATCATAAAAAGATTTCAAGACTGATGAAGAAATACGGTCTATTCTGCCCAATAAGAAAAGCTAATCCTGCAAGAAGGATGGCTAAGGCAATGAAAACATCAGATTATGCAGATAATATTCTAAACAGACACTTCGAGGAATATGGTCCTGGATATGTGCTTGAAACAGATATTACTTATCTATTCTACGGTCATAAAAGATCTAAAGCCTATCTATCGGTGGTAAAGGATGGCATCACAAAGCAGATTCTTGCATATGTATTATTGGGGCTAGTATAAATTTAGTGCCAGTCAAATAGAGAAAATATCTAAAAAAAGAATTGAAAAACATTCGAAAGAATACTAGTCTGAAACATGAAAATAGAGGTGTTAACATGTCAGAAAATAAAGTGATAGACAAGCAGTTTAAATTGGATGCAGTTCAATATAGAAAGGATCATCCTGAACTTACTTTTCAACAGGTTGCTGATA
>NZ_JBHSEB010000011.1:0-13351 GCF_042651925.1 Catenibacterium sp. GCM10023432
TGAAGAAGATGAAAGACGAAAACAGGAAATGGGTAAAACAGCAGAAACTAGTAGAGGATAAGTTGAAGAAAATCTCGGAAATCATTGAGAAGATTAGTAAGGCTTTAAATTTCTATTTTCATGAAGCAACAGCCGAGGTCAAAAAACTGCTTAAGGATCCATTGAACTGGAATAACTATACAGAACTGGACTATTATAAGGATCTTGATGCATTATACTAATTAGACAAATCATAAATAATATATCGAGAAAAGTCCATAAAATCAGGACTTCTTTTCGTCGTGGAAAAAGACTGGATAGCGGGCGCGAAAAAAATGAGCACCACCTTGCGGTGATGCTCATTTAGCAGGGACTGTCAACATTCTGTCCTTGACTTTTGAACCAGTTTATTACGATTTGGTACTATTAAGGCGTAGAGCGAACTGATTATTGTATTTTTTTATGTAGGAGTTTAAAAATACATTAGCGTCCTCTATGTTTGTGATATGAGCGTGCCTTAGTTCGACTGGTAATCGTGACTGGAGCGTCTGGTTGAGTCTTTCGACTCTGCCTTTTGCTTGGGGTACGCTCGTAGTTTTTATTTCAATTCCCAGATTATGACAGGCATAAGAGAACTGAGTGAATGTATCCTCAGCATCTGAAGGCTTGTCTTTTCTTTTATATTCAAATACAGTGCGTCTGTCCGTATAAAACATTGCAGGAATGCCATGATTAATAAGAATCTGATAAAGAACCTCATAATACCCTTTAAGTGTCTCCTGACGGTCAAAGTAGGCTCCTACAACCTTTCCGTCTGCATCATCAATCGCAACATGCAGATGCCACACTTCTCCTTCAATCCAGTGGAATGATGATGCATCCATCTGTATCATATCACCCTCATACTTTGATCTAGGACGTCTTGGATGTGCATCCTGTTCATCAAGTATATTGATTGATTCCTTTATCTCATTCCTAACCTTTTCAGAAGCAGTGTCATTCATTCTGTCCTTAAGTTTTTTCTTCAAGGCTTTCTTTGTTTTTCTTCTGGCCTTTGGAGAGAGCACATCCTCAGCTCTCATCCAGCTGTTGAGAGTAGTATCACTTATCTTTATACCGAAGTCACTTTCTACAATTTCACAGAAGTGAGTGAAGTTTGCATCAGAGAAATCATTGATATAAAAGGAGATGATCTTATTCTTTATGTCCAAAGGAACTGCAGAAGCAGGCAGTCTTCCACGGTTGCCATGCACGAAACCCTTCTTTCCCTGTTCCTTATATTTAATGATAAGTCTATTGATAGTTCTTACAGTACAGCCAAGTCTAGTAGCTGCTCTCTTCTTATTTCCATTTGTTTCTACAAGTTTCTTGATTATTTCATACTTATTCTGCTCATTCATTCTCAATTCAACCTTTCTCATAATAACCTCCCTCGGAGGTTATAGTTTAACACGGCAAGTTGATAATGTCCCAATTGGGACATTATCAACTTGGATACATTGAGACATTATCACATTGGAATCAGATTTTGTTTACAATGAAAAGTCAAATCCATTGACATTATAGAATTATATGTTATACTTAAATAGTAATCATTCCTAATAAGGAATTAAAAAGGAGAAAAGAATATGGCAAAATTTAGATGTAAAGTGTGTGGATATGTTTATGAAGGAGATGCAGCACCAGCTGAATGCCCAGTATGTCATGTAAGCGGTGATCAGTTTGAAGAAGTAAAAGGTGAAATGAAATTAGCTGCTGAACATGAATATGGTATTTATGCTAAGACTGTAAAAAATAATCCTGATATCAGTGATGAAGATAAAAAATATATCTTTAATCAGTTAAAAGCAAACTTTGAAGGTGAATGTTCAGAAGTTGGTATGTACTTATGTATGGCTAGAATCGCACATAGAGAAGGTTATCCTGAAATTGGTTTATATTGGGAAAAAGCAGCTTATGAAGAAGCAGAACATGCTGCTAAGTTTGCTGAAATGTTAGGTGAAGACTTAGAACCAAATATGAAAGCAACTACTAAGGATAACTTAGCTTGGCGTGTAGACTGTGAATTTGGTGCAACTGCAGGTAAAGTTGAACTTGCTACATGTGCTAAAAAGAATAACTTAGATGCAATTCATGATACAGTTCACGAAATGGCAAGAGATGAAGCAAGACATGGTAAAGCATTAAAAGGTTTATTAGATAGATATTTTGGAAAATAATTGAATCAAAAAGAGTTCAAAGGCATCAACTTAAGGATTTAAACATCCACAAAATTGGTGTCTTTTTTTGTCAATGTAAATTATAACTGCTTAATGAATAATTGTTTTAAGTTATCTAAAGTGATTTTCATACAGAAGGGGTTTATAAAAAAATCCGGCTGAAGTAAATAAGAAAATGCAAGACTCTTATTCTTCAAAATCTGATGTATCAATTCATTCTATACTTTGTTCAAGTGGAAATCTAGGTATTGTGTATGATATCAAAGATAATGGAATCACAACAGATATTCAGTATATGTTATTGTATTCTCTAGATAATCACTAACTAGAGACAATTGCATGTCGTTCTGATACAAGTGTAGAAAAAAACTGATTTCTATTTATGGTCCATTGTTTTGTTGAGAACTCTATCAGAAGAAGATCATTCTTCAACAGAATGGCTTTCATTACTTGCGGATTCAATGGATGGTCCTAATCAGGTAGGTGATTATTATTACAGACTTGATATGGGTGATGAAAACTATATGTTTGTAGTATTACCTAAATAATTAAATGAGAGGGAGCAGAAATCCTCCTTTGTAATATAGAACCAGAAGTTAATCATTATAACTTGAGATATCCATAAGGTAAGCTTGTAAACAACCATTGATAGCTATGACTATTAATATATCGTTCTTCTCCTCACTAAATAAATATACTGACGGTTTATAAACATTAAAAGAATTCTTTTCTAAAACTCATGTTATAATGAGTAAAAGTTTAAAGAAAGGAATTCTTCTTTTATTATATGAATAAAGCTATATTAGTTATAACATCGGACAATCCCTTCTACGTAGATGAACTCAAATCATTATGTATTGCATGTGATATTGAAGTAGAAGATGTTGTTACTCAGAAATTAGAAAAAATTAATCCTGCCACTTATATTGGTAAAGGTAAAATAGAAGAAATCAGATTAAGATTAGATGGAGAAATGGTTATCTTTGATGATGAACTATCTCCATTACAGGTAAAGAACCTTACTGATCAATTACAAACAGAAGTAACAGATCGTACAGATTTAATTCTTCGTATATTTGAACAGCGTGCACAGACAAAAGAAGCAAAATTACAGGTAGAAATAGCCAGAGACCAATATTTATTACCAAAACTTGCAGGAATGCAGGAACATATGTCACATCAGCAAGGTGGTTCTGGGTTTAGAGGATCTGGTGAAAAACAGATTGAGTTAGATCGTCGTATTATCTCTAGAAAGTTGTCCCGTTCTAGAAAAGAACTCGCACAGATTGTAAAACAAAGACAAACACAAAGAGAAAGACGTAAACGTAATAATGTCCCTGTAATTGCCTTAGTAGGTTATACAAATAGTGGGAAGTCTACTTTACTCAATACCTTATGTCAAAATAAAGAGAAAAAAGTATTTGAGAAGGATATGTTATTTGCAACATTACAGACTTCTACTAGAAATATAAAGATTAAGAATCATACATGTTTGCTTACTGATACAGTTGGTTTTATTGAACGTTTACCACACAATCTGATTCAGGCATTTCGTTCCACTTTAGAAGAAGTGAAAGAAGCAGATTTATTACTCCATGTTGTTGATTCAAGTTTTGAAGATTATCAATTACAGGTTGATACAACCAATAAGGTATTAGAAGAATTAGGTGTTGAAAATACACCTATGATCTATGTGTACAACAAGGTCGATTTAAATAAGTATGGTTATGTACATCCTGTAACTCCTTATGTTTTTATATCTGCGAAGGAAAAGATTGGTTTAGATTTGTTAGAAGATGAAATAAGTCATATCCTCTTTAAGGATTATGAAACTTTCCAATTAGGTATTCCTTATGATAAGGGGGAAGATTTCAAATATCTCTATGAGCATACCTATGTGGAACAGGTTGACTATCGTGATGATTATATCTATCTTCAGATAGAAGCCAAAATACAGGATATTAAAAACTATCTCAAGTATCTTCTTTTGAATTAATGAAACGGAGTTTCATTAATTGTCCTCTTTTTACATCTTTTATGAAACGTCATAATAATCAACCTTGAAACAGTTTACATATATGAGGTGTGATTGATAAAATGAGTTCATAAGATAAAGGAGACACATAAAATGGAAAGAAAAATGCCAAAAGATTTTTACTGGGGTGGTTCAGTATCATCATTCCAGACTGAAGGACACAGAAACGAAGGTGGAAAGGGTGTTTGTATCTATGACGTAAGACCTATGAACCCTGAATTCTCTGACTGGAATGATGCAATTGATGAATACACTCGTTATGATGAAGATATTGCTTTAATGAAAGGTATGGGATTCAACTTCTATCGTTTCTCAATCTGCTGGAGCCGTATCATTCCTAATGGTACATTAGATGAACCAGTAAACGAAGAAGGTGTAAAGTTCTACAGTGATTTAATTGATAAGCTACTTGCTGCAGGCATTGAACCAATGATCACTTTAGTACATTTCGATATGCCTTATCATCTTGTAAAGAACTACAATGGTTTTGCTTCAAGATATGTTGTAGACTGTTTTGAAAGATATGCAAAAGTTTGTATTGAAAGATTCGGTGATAGAGTGAAACATTGGATGTCATTCAATGAGCAGAACCTTCATTCAATGATGTTAAGAGTTTCTAACGCTGAAGAAATTCCTGAAGGTGTAAGTCTTCCTAAACATTTATACCAGGTAAATCACAATGTTATGATGGCTCATTGTAAAGCAGTACGTGCTTTAAGAGAAATGCAGCCAGATGCTAAGTTCTGTGGTATGGGTGCAATCACTAATATTTATGCATATGACAACAGCCCGGAAAATAATTTATTCGCAACTCAGGCTTATAATTTATTAAATGGTTATCTTGTTGATACATTTGCTCAGGGTAAATATCCTGATTACTGGAATGCTTACTTAGAAAATCGTGGATGGATGCCTACATTTGAAGAAGGCGATGAAGAACTATTAAAATATACTGTAGACTATATCGCATTCTCTTATTATCGTTCTAATACAGTGAAGACTGGTGTCTTTGATTATGAAAGACCAGCTTGTGACTGTGTGAATGAACAGCAGATCCAGAATCCTCATTGTGAAGCCAATGAATGGCATTGGGAAATCGATCCAGTTGGATTTAGATGGACTTTAAATGATTTACATCATAGAACAGGTTTACCAGTATTCGTACTTGAAAACGGTATTGGATGGCGTGAAGATATGACTCAGGATGAAGTAGATAAAATGCTTGCTGAAGGTCGTACAATCGAAGATGATTATCGTATCAACTATCATAGAGACCATATCCGTGAAATGGAAAACGCAATGTTTGAAGATGGTGTAGACTGCTTAGGTTATATTACTTGGGGACCAATTGATATCCTAGCTAGTATGTGTAATATGGATAAGCGTTATGGATTTGTTTATGTTAATAGAACAAATAAAGATTTAAGAGATATGAAACGTATTCCAAAGAAATCTTATAATTATATCAAGAAAGTATTTGAATCTAACGGTGCTGATTTAGACTAATACTTGCTTCGACCATGCTTAATGCATGGTCTTTTTTTATGTGAATTTATAAACGTTTAGTGAATAAATTAACTTAATGTAAAGGCTTTCATTTTTTCTCATATCGTCCTAAAATAGTATTAAAGGAGATTTGAAATATGATTACTTTTAGAGGTGGCGTTCATCCCTATGATGGAAAAGAATATACGAAAGATAAACAAATAGAAAAATTAGAAGCCAGCCAGGAGGTTGTTTTTTTAATGAAACAGCATATTGGTGCACCAAGTATTCCTGTAGTAAAGGTTAAAGATGAAGTACATGTAGGTACATTGATTGCTCAGGCGGGTGGTTATGTTTCCGCAAATATTATTTCTTCTGTGTCAGGAATAGTGAAACGTATTGAAAAAAGACAGGATGCATCAGGTCATTATCAGGATGCAGTCGTTATAGAAAATGATGGAAATTATACATCGGATTATGAGGCACATGAAAATAATATTGATACACTTACTTTTGAAGAAAAGATAGAAAAAGTAAAAAATGCAGGTGTAGTTGGCCTAGGTGGGGCAGGGTTTCCAACACATGTGAAGCTCAATGTAAGAGAACCAGAAAAAATAGAATATGTTATTGTGAATGGAGCTGAGTGTGAGCCTTATCTTACATCTGACTATCGTTTGATGCTTGAAAGATCTAAAGAACTGATTGAAGGATTAAAGATCATGTTAACTCTTTATCCTCATGCTGTAGGCTATATTGGAATCGAAGATAATAAGAAAGAAGCGATTCATACATTAGAAAAACTATGCGCACATGAAGAAAGAATAAGCGTTAAAGTATTGAAGACCAAATATCCACAGGGTGGAGAAAGAATGTTGATAGAAGCATTGACTGGAAGAAGACTCAATTCAAAGATGCTTCCTCTTGATGTGGGTTGTATTGTAGATAATGTGGCCACAGTTCTTGCGATTAGAGATGCGATTAAATATGATCGTCCTTTAATTTCTACAGTCATGACTCTTACAGGAGATGGAGTAAATATACCTTGTAATGTAGAGGTTCCTGTAGGAACTGATTTCCAGTTTATTGTTGAATCACGTGGTGGTTTGAAAGAGAATGTAGAGAAAATCATCAGTGGAGGTCCAATGATGGGTAGTTCTCTTATTTCTCTTCATATTCCTGCCGTAAAGACAAGCAGTTCTATTCTTGCTTTTACTCATGATGAAGTGGCATTAAATACGCCTACAGCTTGTATTAGATGTGGACGCTGTATAGATGCCTGTCCAGGTTATCTTATTCCTCAAAAGCTTTATCAGGCTTCTTTGAAGAATGATATCAATACATTCATACAACTGAATGGTATGGAATGTATAGAATGTGGATGCTGCAGTTATGTATGTCCTGCAAAAAGAAATATGACGCAGGCTATTAGAAAATGTAAGTCAACTGTTGCATCTCTTAAAAGAAAGTAGGGGAATGTTATGAATAAACTATTACATACATCATCATCACCTCATGTACGTGATCAAACAGATACAACACGTATTATGATTGATGTCATTATCGCATTGATGCCTGCAACACTTTATGGTATTTATCAATTTAAGTTAAATGCAGCACTTATAGTCGTTGTATCAGTACTTAGTTGTGTATTATCTGAATATCTATTTGAATACTTTATGAAGAAGCCTATTACAATCAAGGATTGTTCTGCGATTGTAACAGGACTCATTCTTGCATTAAATCTTCCATCCACTGTTCCTTTATGGATACCAATCATTGGTGCTCTATTTGCGATTATAATCGTAAAACAGTTATATGGTGGACTAGGACAGAATTTTATGAATCCTGCCTTGGCAGCACGCTGTTTCTTGCTTATTTCATTTACTGGTCGAATGACAAATTTCGTCTTTGATGGTGTCACTACTGCAACGCCACTCGCAATTCTTGAAACGAGATCTCATTATGACTTGTTCCGTTTATTTATCGGTACAACAGCAGGGACTATTGGTGAAACATCCACTCTGATGATTTTACTAGGTGGCGCTTATATGTTAGTAAAGAGAGTCATTAAACCAACTATACCAGTGGCTTATCTTCTTTCTTTCTCACTCTTTACTCTTATTTTTTCACCATTCCGTTTTGATTTCTATTATCTCGCATGCCAGTTATGTGGTGGAGGCTTAATGCTTGGCTGCTTCTTTATGGCCACTGATTATGTGACAACACCTATTAATTTTGAAGGCCAGATTATTTTTGGTATTTTAATAGGAATACTCACTGGTTTATTTAGATTCTTTGGGACAACCACAGAAGGTGTTTCTTATGCGATTATTCTAGGAAATCTTGTTGTACCTCTTATTGAGAAATATACACTTCTCTATAAAACAAAGAAGGCGGTGGTATCATGAATATAAAGAGAATCATCAAGGATACATGCATCTTATTTATCATTACTATTGTATCTGGATGTCTCCTTGGTTTTGTTTATAATTCTACAAAAGATAAAATAGCCGCAAAACAGGAAGAAACAAAGCTTCTTGCCTATAAGCAGGTTATGAGTGAAGCAGATGATTTCAAGGCAGATTACAGCAAACTCATTCAACAGAGTCCAAAGCTTCTTACAAGAGATTATGGTAAAAATGGTATTGAAATCACTAATGCTTTAGGGGCTTATAAAGATAATAAACTACAAGGCTATGTTATTCAGGTAACTGATAAAGATGGCTTTGGTGGTGAAATAGAACTTATTATTGGAATTGATTTAAATAAACAGATTAAAGGTGTAGAAATCTTATCTATTAATGAAACAGTGGGGCTTGGTATGAACGCGAAGAATGAATCTTTTAGATTACAATATTTGAATAAGAAGGTGGATTCATTTGTCATTACTAAAACAGGTAAAGAGAAAGATAATGAAATTGATTCTCTTTCTAGTGCCACTATCACTTCTAAAGCTGTCACAAATGGTGTCAATGGTGCGCTTGATTTCTATGATCTGTTGAAAGGTGATGGACAACATGAATAAATATATCAAGCCAGTCTATAATGGCATTATTAAAGAAAATCCTACATTTGTCTTAATGTTAGGTATGTGTCCAACTCTTGCTGTCACAACTTCAGCTATGAGTGGGATGGGTATGGGACTCACGACAATGGCTGTACTTATTATGAGTAACTTTGTGATTTCCGCATTACGTAAGATTATTCCTGAACGTGTTAGAATTCCAGCTTATATAGTCATCGTGGCAACTCTTGTGACAGTTGTACAGCTCCTATTACAGGCAAATCTTCCATCTTTATATGATACATTAGGTATTTATATTCCTCTTATTGTGGTTAACTGTATTATTCTAGGTCGTGCAGAAGCATTTGCATCTAAGAATAATCCTATTCTTTCTATATTAGATGGTGTAGGTATGGGTTTAGGATTTACTTTAGCCCTTACTTGTATTGGACTCGTGAGAGAACTTTTAGGTGCTGGTACTGCTTTTGGTTATACAATCATGCCAAAAGCCTATGAACCTATTTCTATTTTTATCATGGCTCCAGGGGCATTCTTTGTCTTATCTATGTTAACCGCGATACAAAATAAATTAAAACTACCAAGCGCAACCAACATTGAACATTCGTCTACACTAGAATGTGGCGGAGATTGCACACATTGTCATGGTATTACTTGCTTTGAAGAATACAAGAAGGAGGCGCAGAAATGATGAAAACATTACTTTTAACTTTAATTAGTGTCTCATTAGTCAATAATGTTGTTTTATCTCAATTCTTAGGCTTATGTCCATTCTTAGGTGTTTCTAAGAAAATAGAAACAGCAGCAGGTATGGGAGGTGCCGTAATATTCGTTATTACGATTGCCTCAGCTGTCACCTCACTTCTTTATCGATTATTAGTGAAATTCCATGTAGAATATCTAGAAACAATTGCGTTTATTCTTATTATTGCAGCACTTGTCCAATTAGTAGAATTATTCTTAAAGAAATATTCACAAGGGCTGTATCAGTCTCTAGGTGTTTATTTACCACTGATTACAACAAACTGTGCCGTACTTGGTGTGGCTTTGACGAATGTACAGAATCATTATAATTTCATCACAAGTGTTGTCGCTGGTTTTGGAACAGCTGCAGGCTTCACTATATCTATTATTATTCTTGCAGGAATTAGAGAAAGAATAGAAGATAATGATATTCCTCATAGCTTCAAAGGGGCACCTATTGTATTGATTACTGCAGGTTTGATGGCCATTGCCTTTATTGGCTTTTCAGGCTTGATTTAAAGGGGGAGAATGAATATGAAGTCAATTATGATTGCGACTCTCCTTGTTGGTTTGATTGGACTATTTATTGGAATAGTTCTTGGTATTGCAAGTGAGAAGTTTAAGGTTGTTGTAGATGAAAAAGAGCAGAAAATCAGATCTGTTCTTCCAGGTAATAACTGTGGTGCCTGTGGTTATCCAGGATGTGATGGTTTAGCTCATGCGATTGCAAAAGGAGAAGCACCTAGTAATCAATGCCCTGTAGGAGGCAATGAAGTAGGTGCAAAGATTGCTTCTATTCTAGGACAGGTTGCACAGGCAAGTACACGTTATACAGCCTTTGTGAAATGTAAAGGAACTTGTGATAAAGTCACACCTATATCTGATTATTCAGGTATTAAAGATTGTTTAAGTGCTGCATTAGTGCCAGGTAAAGGTGGTAAGATGTGTGTTTCAGGCTGTATTGGTTTAGGAAGTTGTGTGCAGGCTTGTGATTTTGATGCAATCCATATTGTAGATGGTGTAGCTGTTGTAGATAAGGAAAAATGTAAAGGATGTCAGAAATGTATGGAAGCATGTCCTAATCATCTGATTGAAATGGTACCTTATGATGCAATACATCGTGTTCAATGTAATTCTCATGATAAGGGACCAGTTGTCACTAAAAGCTGTCAATCAGGTTGTATTGGTTGTCGTTTATGTACAAAGGTATGTCCAAATGGAGCAATTACTGTCGATGATTTCTTAGCACATATAGATTATTCTAAGTGTACAAATTGTGGGGCATGTGTAGAAAAATGTCCTAGAAAAGTCATCCAATAAAAAAATCCCTTTATTGGGTTTTTTTAAGAGTGATTGAAGTTTTTTGTATAAGTGATTTGGTTATTTGTATCAATAAAGCATGCTTCTACATCGTCTAGTGACTCAATGAGTGCTTTGCCTTTTTCTAATCCAAGTGAGAAACATACAGTACTTAATGCATCACCCTGCATTGAAGAAGGGGATATAATAGTGACAGAAGCAAGTCCGTTATCATAACTATAACCCGTACGAGGGTTTAAAATATGATGATAAACATGATGGTAGAGTTTCATCTGTCTTTGATAAATACCACTTGTCACAACTGATTTATCTTCTATCTTAGTACTTATAATAGATTCATCTGTTTTTTGAGGATTGGTGATTCCAATACGATATCCTTCTGTCATCTTATCTCCGACACATAGGATATTACCGCCAAGATTAATCAAGGCATTATTGACTTTATGTTGGATTAAATACTCTTTGAGTTTATCTGCTATATATCCTTTTGCTATTGCACCTAAATCTATCATTGTATCAGGATTCTTATAGAGTATTCTTTTGTGATGACAGATAATATTTTGATAGTTGACTGTTCTAAGACTTTCTTTTAAGAGAGTTTCATCGGGTAAAGTTGCTTTATCACTCTTGAAATCCCACAAAGAACTAACAGCACCAATCGTAATATCAAAAGTGCCTTTTGATAACTCACTATAATAAAGTCCCTGTTTAATAACAGAGGCGAGTTCGTTAGAAATAGTTTGATATTGGGTCTTATTCTTATTATGATTAATTTGATAGAGTTCACTATTTGTGTTCGTTGTAGAGAAAAGTAGCTCATATTTCTTACATAAATCAAAGCACTTATTTAGAATCTTTTTTGAAGATGAATCATATAAAGTAATAGAGACAATGGTATCTAAACAGAACTCTTTCTGAGTAATGGGTTCATTATTAGGCTTACAGCCACTAAGTAAAGAAAAACATAGGATAAGTGAAAATATTCTATTCATAAAGCACCTCCTTATTCTATTATACAAGGAGTAAATAATGAAAAACAGAAAATATGATATTTATGTATTGGCTATTTTATTAATTATAGTTGCTGCTGGTTTTCTTCTTCGTCCTCAGTCTAAGAGTAATATGATTAAAATTACTTTAAACAAAGAAGTTTATGGCTATTATGATCTAAATAAAAATCAAACAATACATATTAATAAAGAGAATATATTAAAAATAGAAAATCATAAAATAAGAATGATTTCAGCCACCTGTCCAGATCATTTATGTATCAAGCAGGGGACAATTAATAAAAAGGGGCAGAGTATCATCTGTCTTCCTCATAAACTCATTGTAGAGGTGGTGTCAGGAGATGAAAAACAACAAGATGATCAAGCATACTAAAGTCAGACAATTATGCTTTCTTGCAATATTCTGTACTATATCCATCATATTGAATTATATAGAAATGTTGTTTCCTATTTATTTGGGAATCCCTGGCGCAAAACTTGGTTTAGCTAATATTGTGTCTTTGACAATTCTTTTATGCTTTGGATTTAAATATGCATTGGGTGTCGCATTGCTTCGTATCTTTATTATAGGAATCACATTCACAAATCCTTATATGATGCTTTATAGCTTAGTTGGAGGATTTCTTTCTATTAGTATTATGGCATCGATGGTAAAGACACATCTCTTCTCAAATATCGTTGTCTCTATAGTAGGAGGTGTATCTCATAATATAGGGCAGTTACTAGTTGCCTTTGTCTTCTTTTCTACCTCTGCCTTTATCTATTATCTTCCATATCTGATATTACTTGGGATTGTATCAGGTACGGTGGTAGGAATAATTGCACAAATTATATATATTAAAATAAAAAGGCATATTTTTTTGTATATGTTATTATAAGGCGGTATGTTTAAAAGACAAACTATTAGATGTCAATAAATAATCTATTTTTTAGGAATTTATTGAATTTATAGGCATTTGTCTTGATTTAGAGGTGAATCCTCTATAAAAATCCTCTTTCTTTTCTAAAAAAGAGTACACTAAAAAGAACTTTTCAACATCGTATCGTTGAAAGCTCTTACACTAGACTTTTATATACTATTAAATGATCATCGTCTCTTCTAATTTGGTGTATACAAACTTGTGTACTTCACCGTCGATATCAGAATACTGATAGATCTGTTTTCTAGTATTTTCAGGAAAGTCTAATGATATTGAATTGAAGAACGTATTTTGGGTTTCTTCTGGTAATCTCATGATATGTTCATGAAGAATTACAAAGCCGCTTTCGTTTTTCATAATGGAATAGATATATCGTGCAATTTTATTTGCGATTGCGATATTAGCCAGCTTATGTTTTTTCTTGTTTCCGTTCTTGATTCTTTCAAACTGATGTTTGAGAACAGGATTATGACGTCTGGCAAACTCAGCAATCATATAAATTGCATGTCTAAGATATCTAGAACCTTTTTTAGAGATCTTGCCCATGGTTTCTACAGATGTCCCAGAGCGTTTGTTTCTTGGGCTTGTTCCTGAATAAGAAACAAAACAGTCTGCGT
>NZ_JBHSEB010000012.1:0-43908 GCF_042651925.1 Catenibacterium sp. GCM10023432
TTAGAGGTGCTGTTTCCAAGACCCCAAATATTTAGAGCGAAGCTCTGACCCCCACAAAAATTAAAGACCCTTAAATAATGGAAGATCCCTGTATAGGGATCTTTTCTTTTTGGTCAAGTTTCTACTCAAAACATCAATGTTATGATAAAATAATGAAACGAGGTGACTTGAACATGGAACTAAATAAAAGAAAGAAAAGTTTATTAATCAAATATATAGTGATAGGGGTGCTATGTTTAGCCCTTGGTTTTGGTAGTGGTTATATAGTATTCCATAATAGTAATGCAAATGCGAATGAGAAAACAAATCTCACATTAGTCGATGAAGTAGTAGATTTATTAAATAATAACTGGTTAGATACAACAGATTCTCAAACATCTATTCAAGATCGTATGATTCAAGGGTTAGTAAATGGTCTAGGAGACTCACATTCCTCTTTTATGTCTTCTCAGGAAAATAAAGAATTTAATAGTGATATAAATGGCAGCTATAGTGGTATTGGTGTTTATTTCTCTCCAGTTCATAGTGGTGCTTTATTGACTGGTATTATAGAAGGAAGCAGTGCTGAAAAGGCTGGACTTAAGGCAGGAGATATTATAACTGAAGCAGATAATAAATCACTCAATGGGTTGACAAGTACAGAAATGCAGGAACATATTAAAGGAAATGAAGGTACAGAAGTTTCTTTAAAGGTAAAAAGACTTAAACAGACTTTGAATGTGAAAGCAGTACGTAAGAACTTCAGTTCCGATGTCACTTATTATGTAGGAATTAAAAATAATAAAACATATGGTTATGTGAATATTTCTACTTTTGGAGATACAACTGCACAGCATGTAGAAAAAGCTTTAAAAGAGTTTAAGAAACAGAATGTCTCAGATATTATTCTAGACTTAAGAGGGAATGGTGGGGGTTATATTACTGCCGCTAGAGATCTACTTTCTTTATTTAATGAGAAGGGTGAAACACTTTTTACTGTTAAGAATAAAAAGGGTCAGACTGAAACATATAAGGATAATACAAAGACACATTATGCATTTTCTAATGGTTATATTTTAATGAATGGTGGAACAGCCAGTGCATCAGAATTATGTGCAGGTACATTTAAAGAAATACAGGGATATAAACTTATTGGGCAGCAATCTTATGGTAAAGGGACTATCCAGGCACAGACGAACTTAACTGATGGTTCTGTATTGAAATATACTTATGCAAAGTGGTATACACCTAAGGGTGTGAATATTAATAAGAAGGGATGGACTCCTGATGTGACAGTAGAGGATCAGTCTCTCTTATCAGCTTATTTCACTTATTATAGTGATAAGTATTATGTGGATAATGTGAATAATTCTATTATTGTTATGGAAAGATTATTAGAAGTACTTGGTTATAATCCAGGTCGTACAGATGGTTATTTCTCAAAGGGTGTAAGTGATGCACTTAAACGTTTTGAACAGGATCATGGTTTAACTGTAGATGGTGTATTAGAATATAGTGATCAGGAATGCATGGTTAGTGTACTTGCAGAAAGATTAAGTCATAAAGAATATGACAATACATTACAGAAAGTACTTACTTTAATATAGAAAGAAGGGATTATATGTCTTACAAGCTTGTATCAAAATTTGAACCAATGGGAGATCAGCCAGAAGCTATTAAAGAACTTGTGAAAGGAATTCGTGAAGGTAAAAAGACACAGGTCTTATTAGGTGGTACAGGGACTGGTAAGACATTTACCTTTGCGAATGTGATTGCACAGGTGAATAAACCTACTCTTGTACTATCACACAATAAAACATTAGCTGGACAGCTTTATAGCGAATTAAAGGAATTCTTTCCAGAAAATCGTGTAGAATACTTTATTTCAAACTTCGATTTCTATCAGCCAGAAGCCTATATTCCTAAGAGTGATACATATATTGATAAAGAATCACAAACAAATGAAGAAATAGAAATGTTAAGAGCTGCTGCTATGAATTCTTTATTAGAAAGAAAAGATACGATTGTTGTTGCATCTGTGGCCGCTATTTATGGTTTAGGTAATCCACAGAGTTATCAGGAAATGATTTTCTCTTTACGTGTGGGTCAGGAAATTGATCGACGTGAATTACTCACATTCTTAGTAGATAGACAATATACTAGAAATGATATGGACCAGGTCAAAGGTACTTTTAGAGTACGTGGTGATGTTATTGAAATAGTACCAGGTCATACTGAATCTTATATTATACGTATTGAATTATTTGGTGATGAAGTAGATCGTATTACAGAAGTTGATCCTTTGACTGGTCATGTTCAGGCTTCTTATAATACATATACGATTTATCCGGCTGAAGAATATATTACCAGCAGAGAAAAGATGCTTCATGCCTGTGATACGATTGAAGAAGAATTAAAAGACCGACTACAGTATTTCCAGGATGCCGCAAAACCACTTGAGTATGAAAGAATCGATAACCGTACAAGACATGATATTGAAATGTTGAGAGAAGTAGGTATCTGTCCAGGTATTGAAAACTATTCACGTCATATTGATGGAAGAAAGCCAGGAGAAAGACCTTATTGTTTAATAGATTATTTCCCAGATGATTTCTTGCTTATTGTCGATGAATCTCATGTTATGCTTCCGCAGATCAGAGGTATGTTTAATGGAGACAGAAGTCGTAAAGAAACATTAGTGGAATATGGTTTCCGTTTACCAAGTGCATTGGACAATAGACCGCTTCGTTTTGAAGAGTTTGAAAAACTTATTCCCCAGGCAATATTTGTGTCCGCTACACCAGGTGATTATGAGTTAGAAGGTGTACATGGTGAATATGTTGAACAGATTATTCGTCCTACAGGATTATTAGATCCTATTATTGAAGTACGTCCAATAGAAGATCAGATTGATGATATTATTAGTGAAATACAGTTACGTATAGAAAGAAATGAACGTGTACTTATTACGACTCTTACAAAGAGAATGGCTGAGGATTTAACTGATTATCTTAAGGAATTTGGTTTAAAGGTTGCTTATCTTCATTCAGAAACAAAAACATTAGAACGTACAGAAATATTAAGAGATTTACGTTTGGGTAAATATGATGTTTTGATTGGTATCAACTTATTAAGAGAAGGTTTAGACCTTCCAGAAGTTTCTCTTGTATGTATCTTAGATGCAGATAAGGAAGGTTTCTTGAGAAGTGAACGTTCGTTGATCCAGACAATTGGTCGTGCGGCAAGAAATGCGGATGGTCATGTTATTATGTATGCAGATCGTATCACTGATTCTATGCAGCGTGCCATTGATGAAACAAGTCGTCGTAGAGAAATACAGGAAGCTTATAATAAGGCTCATGGTATTACTCCAACAACAATTAAGAAAGAAATTAGAGAAGCTATCCATGGTCAGGAAGTCATTGATGAAGCACAGAAGCTTGTCAAGAAAGGCCGTAAAGCACCAAAGAAAGATAAGAAGGTTCTTCTTGAGGAATTAGAAAGACAGATGAAAGAAGCAGCGAAGGTGCTTGACTTTGAACGTGCTATGGAACTTCGAGATATGATAGAGGAGATTAAAGATGGAAAGTGAATTTAGTCTCACACCTCTCGCATTAGATGTCTTTGAGGCAATTAAACAGGCTGGAGGACATGTATATCTAGTAGGAGGATGTGTACGTGATTTTCTATTAAAAAGAAGATCTAAAGATATTGATGTAGAAGTACATCACCTCTCTTTTGCGGCTTTAAAGGAAGTATTGTCACCTTTTGGAACAGTACAGGTCATGGGTGCTGCATTTGCGGTGGTTCATTTGTCTACTCTTGAAGGCTATGAATTCGCCTTACCAAGAATAGAAGAAAAAACAGGACTCAAGCATCAGGACTTTAATGTTATTGTGGATCCTGATCTTCCTTTAGAAAAAGCCTGTGCAAGAAGAGATTTTACGATTAATAGTATGTTATATGATATAGAAACAGGAACAGTCATTGATTTCTATTCAGGGCAGAAGGATTTAAAGAATGGTATTCTTCGTGCAACGAATGTGGAGCATTTCTCAGAAGATCCATTACGAGTACTAAGAGGAGCGTCCTTCATGTCACGTTATGGCTTCAAGATGGATCCAGATACAAAAAATCTATGTCAATCTATCGTAGAAGAAGGGGGATTAGATACTCTCAGCATAGAACGTATTTATACAGAATACTGTAAGATATTGATGGGATTATATCCTTCACAGGGACTCAATTTCTTAAGAGACATTCATGGCCTTCCGTTCTACTTACAGGACTTAGATACAACCCATCAGAGAACAGACTATCATCCAGAAGGCAGTGTCTGGAATCATACAATGCTGGTAACTGATTTAGCAGCATTATGTAAACATCATACAAGTGAACCGTTATGGTTTATGTGGAGTGCCTTATTACATGATATAGGTAAACCACTTGTAACAACACCAGAAGGACATGCTTATGGTCATGCAGAAGAAGGTGCCGCCCTCTTTGATGAAAAGGTGAATCTGATTCTCTCTCATAAACAGAAAAGATATATTTATACCATGATTCAATATCATATGGTATTACCTACATTTTCTCGTAATCATGCAAGAAAGATTAAATTCTTACGCTTCTTAAAAGCAATAGATCAGAAGGCACCTTTAAAGGATCTTCTCTATCTTGCAAGATGTGATAAGTTAGGAAGAGGTATGGTTACAAGTGCTTCTATCAATGAATTGAATGCTTATGTAGAAGAAATGGTGTCTATGTGTGGAGACCATGCACCTGTTCCTATTGTGACAGGTAAAGATTTAATAAATGAAGGTTTTGAGAATCATCAGGATTATTCTAAAATACTTTCTCTAGCCTATGACTACCAATTACAGGGTTTAAATAAAGAAGTGATTATAAGGAGGTTGAAGAATGAAACAGGATGTCATTGCAGTGAGGGGTGCACGTGTCAATAACCTCAAAAATGTGAATATAGATATTCCTAAAAATAAACTTGTGATTATGACAGGTTTATCAGGAAGTGGGAAGACATCTCTTGCGTTTGATACAATCTATGCAGAAGGTCAAAGACGTTATGTAGAATCATTGAATTCTTATGCAAGACAGTTCTTAGGTGGAATGGAAAAACCTGATGTGGATTCAATAGAAGGGTTATCACCCGCTATTGCGATTGATCAGAAAACAACATCGAATAATCCACGTTCTACTGTTGGTACAGTAACAGAAATTTATGATTATTTACGTTTGTTATATGCTCGTGTAGGACATGCTTATTGTCCTCATCATGGGATTAAGATAGAAGCCCAGACATTAAAACAGATGGGTGATATTGTGGATACATATGATGATGGAGATAAGCTTCAGATTCTTGCACGTATGGCTATGAATCAAAAGGGAACACATAAAGACCTCTTTGATAAATTAAGAAAAGAAGGGTATGTCAGAGTCAAAGTAGATGGAAATATGTATACTCTTGATGAAGACATTACTCTAGAAAAAAATAAAAAGCATACCATCGATGTCATTGTCGATCGTATTAAGAAAAAAGAAGGCTATCGTACACGTCTCATTGAATCCTTAGAAACAGCTTTAAAATTAACAGATGGTGAAGCTATTGTAGAGAACCTTACACAGAGTACAGAAAAGCTTTTCTCTTCTAACTATGCCTGTCCTATTTGTGGTTTCTCTGTTCCTAAGCTAGAACCACGTTTATTCTCTTTTAATAACCCATTAGGTGCTTGTCCTGATTGTAAAGGTTTAGGTATTAAGGAAGAAGTGGATCTAGACTTATTAGTACCTGACTGGAACTTGAGTATTAATGAGGGTGGTATACGTTATTTCAAGACAGCAGTAGGGACTGATCGTATTGAATGGCAGCGTTTCTTAAAACTATGCGAATATTATCATATTGATTTAGATAAGCCTTTAAAGGACTTTGATGAAGAAGAAAGAGATATTATCTTTACTGGTTCTCATGAACCTATTACTTATACAATTGTTTCTTCTTCGGGTAATGTTTCTCGTACAACAAACTATATTGAAGGTGTCGTTACACTTATTCAAAGACGTTATGAAGAAACATCTTCTAAATGGTCTAAAGAATGGTATGCGTCATTTATGGCTGAACATACCTGTCCTACATGTCATGGTGCAAGACTGAATGAAATGGTTTTAAGTGTACAAGTTGGTGGGTTGAATATTATTGAATTCACTAATCTTTCTATTGAGAAAGCTTTAGAATTTGTGGAAAATCTTAAACTATCAGAAATGGAAGAAAAGATTGCCCATTTGATTTTAAAAGAAATTCATGACAGACTTACATTCTTGAATGAAGTAGGATTAGGCTATTTAACACTTTCTAGACGTGCAGGAGGCTTATCCGGTGGCGAAGCACAGCGCATTCGTCTAGCAACTCAAATTGGTTCACGCTTAACGGGAGTTCTTTATGTATTAGATGAACCTTCTATTGGACTTCATCAAAGAGACAATGAGAAACTCATTCATACACTACAGGAAATGCGTGATCTAGGAAATAGTGTGCTTGTCGTAGAACATGATGAAGACACAATGCGTGCTTCTGATTATATTGTGGATATTGGTCCTGGTGCAGGTATTCATGGTGGACAGGTGATTGCCTATGGCACACCTGAAGAAGTTGCCGCCAATGAAAACTCTATTACAGGTGATTATTTATCTGGCAGAAAGAAGATTGATGTACCAAAAACAAGACATAAAGGAAATGGTCTTTATTTAGAAGTACGCGGAGCCAAGGAACATAACCTAAAGAATATTAATGTGAAGTTTCCGCTTGGTAAGTTTATTGCGGTAACAGGTGTATCTGGTTCAGGTAAATCTACATTAGTGAATGATATTTTATGTAAAGCACTACGTGCTAAAATTTATTGTTCACGTGAATTACCAGGTAAACATAAAGAAATACGTGGTATAGAGAATATTGATAAAGTTATTGAAGTATCACAGGAACCAATTGGTCGTACACCACGTTCTAATCCTGTGACTTATACAGGTGTCTTTGATGATATTCGTGATTTATTTTCGAAAACACCAGAAGCTAAAATACGTGGATATGATAAAGGACGTTTCTCCTTTAATGTGAAGGGTGGACGTTGTGAAGCATGTCAAGGAGATGGGGTAAAACGTATCTCTATGAACTTCCTTCCAGATGTTTATGTACCTTGTGAAGAATGTCATGGACATCGTTATAATGAAGAAACATTACAGGTGACTTATAAGGATAAGAACATCTATGATGTATTAGAAATGACTGTAGAAGAATCACTTACTTTCTTTGAAAATCTTCCTCGTATTTATACTAAACTTAAAGCACTTTATGATGTGGGTCTTGGTTATATTAAACTTGGCCAAAGTGCGACAACACTTTCTGGTGGTGAAGCACAAAGAGTGAAGCTTGCATCTGAGTTACAAAAACGTTCAACAGGTAAAACACTCTATATTCTTGATGAACCAACAACAGGATTACATAGTGATGATGTGAATAGATTGATTGGTGTATTACAGAAGATTGTGGATAATGGTGATACAGTCTTAGTTATTGAACATAATTTAGATGTGATTAAGGTCGCAGATCACATCATCGATTTAGGATTGGAAGGTGGCGACAATGGTGGTACAATAGTTGTGGAAGGTACCCCTGAAAAGGTGGCAAAGTGTGAAAAGAGCCATACAGGACGCTTTCTTAAGAACCTATTGTAAGGAGGTATTTTATGGGAAAGTCCGTAAAACTAAAAGACTTGATGAATAATCCAGCCTATAAACGTGTATCTGGAGATGAAGAATCTTTAGAAAGAGAAGTATTTATCGCAGAAATCAACCGTCCTGGATTTGAGCTTGCAGGTTTCTTTAAACATAGTGATTTTAGAAGAATTATTCTATTAGGTGATAAAGAAAATATATTTATTAGAGAAATGACAAAAGAGAGTCAGCTAGCATGCTTCTCTAAACTTGTGAATGATGAAACACCTTGTATTATTATTGCAAAGGGATATGAAGCACCAGAGATTCTAAAAAATATTGCATGTAAGAGAAACTTCCCAATCTTTGAAACAGAAATGGCAACAGGAAGAGTATCTATTAACTTAATGGGTAAGTTAGACGAACTCTTAGCACCAGAAACACAGATCCATGGTGTATTCTTAAATATTTATGGTAAAGGTGTCATTATTAAAGGGGATAGTGGTATTGGTAAATCCGAAATCGCGCTTGAACTTATTAAGAGAGGACATCAGCTGATTGCGGATGATGCAGTAGAACTTTATCATATTGGTCAGTCTATTATTGGGAAAGCACCCACTGTCTTAAAGAATTTACTAGAAATCCGTGGTATTGGTGTTATTGATGCATCTAAGATGTTTGGGGCTGCCAGTGTTCTTCCAAAAGAAAAGGTAGACCTTATTATTCAGTTAGAAAGATGGTTACCATCTCGTGAATATAGACGTATTGGAGCAGAAGAAGATGATGTTACTGAAGATATTCTTTCAGTTCCTATTCCTAAGATTGTTGTACCAGTAACTGGCGGACGTTCTATGTCAGTTATTATTGAAGCAGCTGTTATGAATATGCAGCTTAAGGATTCTGGATTTGATTCAAGTAAAGAATTCGTGAATAGAATCCTTGAAAACATTAAAAGTAAGCAGGTGTAAGTTATGCAATTCTTTCCAGAATATAATATATTTCTTAAAATCGGTGCTCTGCAGATTCATATGTATGCAGTATGTATCATTATTGGTGCATTTATTGCCTATCTGCTAGGTCAGTATAATTTTAAGAAATTAGGCTATAGTTCTGAAATTTTATCAGATTACTTCTTTGGAGTACTCATGACAGGAATCATTGGTGCCCGTATCTGGTATGTTATCTTCATGTGGAAAGAACTCTATGCATCTCATCCTGAAGAAATTATTGCGATATGGCATGGTGGACTAGCAATACAGGGTGGAATCATAGCTGCACTCATTTATAGCTATTACTTCTTTAAAAAGAAGGATATTCCTTTCTTGGTGGCAGGAGATGCGATTATGCCAGGTGTACTCATTGCTCAGGCATGTGGTCGCTGGGGAAACTTCTTCAACCATGAAGCATTTGGTTCAGCTGTTTCATTAAATTTCCTCAAGTTATTACATCTTCCTCAATTTATCATCAACAATATGTATATTGAGGGAGCTTATCATCATCCTACATTCCTTTATGAATCAGTAGGGAACTTGATTGTCTTTCTTGTGATTATTCTTGTAGTTAAGAAGAAAGCACAATGTACAGGTGAACAGTTTTTCTCTTACTTTATCGGTTATGGTATTGTGAGAGTATTTGTGGAAGGATTACGTACGGACTCACTTATGTTAGGTCCTATCCGTATGGCCCAACTCACATCTATAGTATTTATTATTGTGGGTGTTGCTGGTATATATTACTTAAGAAACTATCAAAAGCGAAAGTCCTAAAGTGAAAAGTTAATAAGATAATTGTAATCAATAACGTCGGAATGGGATTTTGATATCCAGTTCTGGCGTTTTTTGATTTAATAGGGGGTTGTGAGTGCAGCATGTTTCAGCGTATTACATAAAAATGTGCATTTGCACAAAAAATAGGAATGAATATTGGACGATTATATACAGGCAGAAAAAATTAACTAATGAATATGTGTAAGACTAACCATCAAAAGCGAAAGAATTAATCTTTCGATTTTTCTTCACATTAAGTTAATGTATCATATGTATGATAGTTAAGAGGTGTAAAAGATGGATAAAAGAATTGAAAATCATATCATCCAACAATATTATGACAATCAGAGTCTCTATCGTTCATTAAAACATGATATTACAGATATTATTGAAAATATCATTACAAAGAATAATATAAAGATTTCTAATTTTGCGATACGTATTAAAACAGAAGATGCATTAAGACGTAAAATCTGTTTAAAACATAAGTACAAGGATGTTAATGATATTACAGATATCGTTGCATGCCGTATTATTACATTATTCGAATCAGATATTGATGTCATTTATAAGTTGATTAAACAGAACTTTGATATTGTGGAATACAATGATAAGAGAAAGAAGAACTACGATGACCGTATTGATTTCGGTTATAATTCTCTTCATTTATTAGTAAAATATAATGAAGCAAGACTGAATATGATAGAGTATTCAGATTATCGTCATATTGTCTTTGAAATACAGATTAGAACTATTCTCCAGCATTCTTGGGCTGAAGTAGAACATGGTCTAGGTTATAAGTCACAATATGAAATACCTAAGGATATTCGTAGAAGACTCACAAGACTCAGTGCGACTCTAGAAATACTAGATGAAGAATTTGTGAATATAAGAGATGATATAGAAGAATACAATAAGGGTATTGATCATATAGAGAAGGTATTAAAGACAGACCTGAACTATAATTCTCTCATGACTTATTATCATGATTCTCCTATTATGAGTGAATTAACACAGATCATCTGTGAACAGTTCAATGTATCAATTAAAGAAGAGCCTTATATTATATCTGAATTAAGAGTTGTAAAAAGATTCCATAATCTTGGCTATATGTATGTTCATGAACTCGATGAATTTATTATAGAAAATAGAGATAACATCGTAAACTTTGCGCAGTCAAAGCTCCGTTTTCTAGAAAAAAATAAGTATTTCAACCCTTATGATATCTTTGTCTGGGTATCACTGATCATGTTATTGAATCAAGGTGTGGATGATCCTGAAAATATCATCAGTAATGAAATGTTCAGCATTCCTAATAAGAATGAAGTAGACAAAGGAATTAATTAATAAATACCATATTCTTACACTTTTAAGATTTTATTATGTATAATTATTGTAATGCTTTTAAATTAAAAAGAAAGAAGGTAAATAATATGGGTTTTTAGAAGGTAAGACTGTCATTGTGACTGGTGGTTGACGTGCAGTACTTGGAGATGGTACATGTGGTTCAATTGGTTATGGTATCGTAACAGCATTTGCGAAAGAAGGCGCAAATATTGTGATTACTGGACGTAACTTAAAGAAACTAGAAGATGCAAAAGAAGAAATTGAAAGACTTTATAATATAGAAGTTCTTTCAGTGCAGGCTGATGTGAATGCAGATGCTGATAATGAAGCAGTAGTAAAACCAGTTGTAGAAAGGCAATTGAAAAGTTTGGTCATATTGATGCATTAGTCAATAGTGCACAGGCAAGTGCATCTGGTGTATCTCTTGTAAAACATACTACAGAACAGTTTGATTTAGCTATGTATTCAGGATTATATGCAGCATTCTATTATATGAAAGCATGTTATCCATACTTAAAAGAAACAAAAGGTTCAGTCATCAACTTCGCATCTGGTGCTGGATTATTCGGAAACAAAGGTCAGTGCTCTTACGCTGGTGCAAAAGAAGGTATCCGTGGTTTAACACGTGTTGCTGCAACTGAATGGGCTGCAGTTGCTATCAACGTAAATGTTGTATGTCCACTTGCTTGGACTGCACAGCTTGAAAAGTTTGAAAAAACCTATCCAGAAGCTTTCAAGGCGAATGTTCATACACCACCTATGGGACATTTTGGTGACAATGAAAAAGAAATCGGACGTGTTGTTGTACAATTAACTTCTCCAGACTTCAAATATATGACTGGTGAAACAATCACTCTTGAAGGTGGATTAGGAATGAGACCATAAGGAAACGCAATGCGTTTCCTCTTTTAAAAGGAGTAATACAATGATTTATTATTTTAGTGGAACAGGAAATAGTCGCTATGTAGCAGAAGTACTTTCAAAGTCCTTACAGGATACTATGCAATCTATTGAATCAGCTCAAAGCATTAAACAGGATGAAATGATTGGTATAGTCACACCTGTTTATTTCTTTGGTTTACCTTATATAGTGAAGGATTTCTTAGAAAGATTGTCTGTCTCTTCTAAGTCTTATTTTTATCTTGTCGTGACTTATGGTGGTAAACCAGGGAATATAGGTAAAGAAGCGAATAGTATTATGCAGAAGAAAGGCACAGGCTTTTATGCTATGTATGGTGTGAAAATGGTGGATACGTATATTCCTATGTATGATGCATCTAAAAATGAAAAGGTAGAATCTCAAATAGATCCTCAAATAGAAGAAATCATTACTACAATCAAAGAAAGAAGAATAGGGGACTACTTGAAAGGAACAGTACCAGTTCTTATTAATAAGGCCTGTTCGTTTCAATATAAACAGGTAAGAAAAACAGATAACTTAACCATTGATGAATCTTGTATTCATTGTGGCTTATGTGTGAAAGAATGTCCTGAACAGGCGATAGAAATCAAAGACCATGTGACATTTAGAAAAGAACAGTGTATGATGTGTTTAAGATGTTTACATCATTGTCCTGTGAATGCAATCAGATTTAAAAATAAGGACAAAGGACAATACAGGGGGTTACTATGGTCAAAGAAGATATTTTAATCAAGAATACAACAAGAGAACAAAGAGAACAAATTGTGAATGATGCATTAGGTATAGTAGATGGTTTATGTGATGGTTGTTCACAGGGAATCATTTCTATGTATGATGCGTATATTGATGGTTTAAAAGAATTAGATGAAATCAACAGAGAATTCAATGCCCACTATGAAGTAGATGATAAACGTGGTGGCAATAGAGGCGGCTGTTCAATGATGTAAGAAGTAAGAGTGATCTTACTTCTTTTTTTACACTAAAAAAGAACTTCTTTCGAAGTTCTTATCCCCATACCTCTTCTGCAATTTCTCTGACTAATTTTAATTTAGCCCACTGCTGTTCTTCAGTGAGTTTATTACCAATCGCACATGATGCGAATCCACATTGTGGACTTAAATAGAGTCTATCTAGTGGAATAAACTTAGCTGCTTCATGAATTCTCTTAATCACTGTTTCTTTATCTTCTAATTCAGGTGTTTTAGTTGTAATCAAACCTAATACAACCTTCTTATCTTCTGATACTTTTGTAAGAGGTGCAAATCCTCCAGATCTTTCATCATCATATTCTAGATATAAAGCATCGACATTTTCTTTCGCAAATACATAATCAGCGACAGAATTATATGGACCTTTCGCAAAGAATGTAGAATGGTAATTACCACGGCATATATGTGATGTAATCACCATGTCTTCTGGTTTATTTTCTAATGCAAGGTTATTGACTGCAAGTAATTCAGCTTTTACTTCTTCTAAATCAAGTCCTAAAGATTCATATCTCTGTTTTGCAGCATCTCCTACAATCGCACCCCAAGTACAGTCATCTAACTGTAGATTACGGCATCCTGCATCATAGAACTGTTTAATGATGTCCTGATAAGCCACACCAATATCATGAATCAATTCTTCATTTGTAGCATAGAACTTTCTTGTGGTTTCAAAGTTAGCAGGTACAATCATCTGCTGGAAAGTCTGTGCAGGGGCTGGAATAGTATACTTAGCCACTGTATTCTCATCTTCGAACTGTTTTAAGAACTTAAAGTATTCCACAAAAGGATGTGCTTTTGCCTTAATCTTACCTACAAGATAAGTATCATCCAATACTGCAAGTTCTGTATTAAATCTCACACCATTACCGGTATTCTTATGTTCAACACCCTCAAATCCCCACATGAAATCTAAATGCCAGAATGTTCTTCTGAATTCTCCATCAGTGATCACATGGTATCCTAATTCCTTCTGTTTCTTAACTACTTTTACAACTTCTTCATCTACAATATGATCATAATCTTCCTGAGATAACTTTCCGTTATCCAATGCTTCCTTAGCATCCTTGAGTGCCTGTGGTCTTAAAAAACTTCCTACAAAATCATATCTAAAAGGTACATTTCCCATTTCTTATTCCTCCTTGGTTAGTGATTGTATTATAACAACCACTCTCATCATTGAGAAATACATATAATATGCAGTTATATATAGTCTAAAACTATATTAATCTTCGTACTCCACTATCAGCTTATCTTTATTATTCTTAATAGTCTTATATAAGTCAGAAGGAATCTTCCATATTCCATTATAAGGTTCTTCTATATAAGTCTTTCCATTTCTTTCATAGACATAATATGTTTTTGTATCCATCTTTACCTTGATATAATCAACATTATTAGGGTTATCGTTTACTGACTCTTTTGAATAAGATGACTTTTCTTCTATATCTTTAATCAAAGAAGAAATCGTAGTTTGATTTAATTTATAGACAGTAGTCATAGCGCCTCCATGTACATGTGCAAATTCTACCTTAGATGCATCAGGCAGATCTAATGTCTTTTTATTTGAATTAAAACAATACAGACCAAATAATATCAATATAATAACTAATACACCCATCTTTTTCATGATATCCACCATGTATCGTTATGCCTCTGTAGACATCCTTTTTCTTCTGATATTTTATGTCCTTTAAAATCTCTTACAACAACCTTTTCATAATATTCATAGTTTTCTGATGCACAGTCATTGAAATCATCCCATCCATTCTCTATCCACTTAGATAGGTACACCTTATTGTCATCAATAGTGAGTACATTCTCCTGTGGATCCATCTTAAAATGAAACCTTCTAGGATAATAACAAACCAACTCTTCATCCTGACTTATAATATGCACATTTTCACCTATGATACATAAGTTATATGTGTTTATTTTCTTTATATTAAGCTCTGTGACAGTTTCTAATAATTTATCTGGTAAATACTTATAGAGAGTCATGATTCCTTTGTTGTAGTCTCCTTGTAAGAAATAGAAGTAGTTGTTTAGGAATACAGGCTTTCCATATAATACATTCTTCTGGCATTTAAAAGGCTGAATAACCTTACCGTTCTCATAATCATAGAAAGATATCATAGAACCCTTATGGCTCTTATGGAATTCATAGAATTCAACATAATCACTTATTGCATATCCAAAACGCGTTTGTCCTTCTATTTTATTGATAGTTGTACCATTAACTTGATTAAATTGAATAATATTCATAGGGTACCTTCTACCTCAATTATGACAAAAAGAACTCGTACTTGATTTAGTTATTATAGATCTCTCATAATTTTGATGGATATAGGAAATCATTTGTTTCTCTTGGTTATAAGTAACAGAGATTTCTAATTAATGATCATATAATAAAAAAGAGGGAGAGTAATATAAACTCTCCCCCGCCTGTAGGCTTCGCAAGTTTCTACAGAACGATCACTAGAATTAATATATGTTATTCTGATTGTGTTTTCAATAATCTAAAACGATTTTGTCTTTCTATGATTGATTTGCTCTTACTATGTCCATTTCTCAGCTAAAAGGAAATCACGAATATTTTGATGTTTAATACCATTTCGGCTCATATCAAATTCATCAAGAGAAACTACATACTTAGGGAAATTGTCTCGGATATTATCATATGCACCAAATTCACGTTTAATTGTATCTTCTGATGCTAAGAGATATGTTACCTGAACATACAACTTTTCACCATGTTTATCACATACAAAATCAATTTCTTTTTCTCCTGTTTTACCAACAGTCACTTTATAGCCTCGACGTAATAATTCAAGATAGACAATATTTTCTAGAATGAGATTTATATCTCGCATATTGCCTCCAAAAATAGTTTCACGGATACCATGATCTGCAATATAATACTTTTCATTTGAAGAAAGTATCTGTTTGCCTTGTAGATCAACTCGTTTCACTTGATAGAACAGATAAGCATCGCAACAATATTTGATATAGTTTAGGATTGTTTCTGGCGCAACAGTACGTTGTTCACTTTTGAGAAACTTCGCAAGAGAATTTGCAGAGAAAGTTGTACCTACATTCGCAATCACATATGCAATAATACGTTCTAGTAAATCTACATCACGTATTTTATTGCGTTTCACAATATCTTTAAGCTGGACGGAGTTAAATAAGTCGTGAAGATATTGTTTAGAAGGTTTATCCACATAACGAATATTCGCAAGATAGGGCATACCTCCAGTAATGAGATACTTTTGAAAACATTGTTGGATTGAATTATTAGGGTAAATTGGACGATATAATTCGATGAATTCTCCAAAAGAAAATGGATAGATGACAAACTCTACATATCTTCCGCCTAAATAAGTGGCAAGTTCACCAGATAATAGTTTTGCGTTTGATCCAGTGATATAGATGTCACAGTCCAATGAAACACGAAAAGAATTAATACACTTCTCCCAATCTTTCACTTCTTGAATTTCATCGAAAAAAAGATAAACTTTACCACCGATTTCCTTGGCACGATTGGTAATTTCATCATGAAGAGATTTGGCTGTCTGTAAATGAGAATAGCTTAAGTCTTCAAAGTTGATGGAGATAAACTGTGTTGGATTAACACCTGATTCTATAAGTTCCTGTTTAATCAACTCTAACATAACAGATTTCCCACAACGATGAATTCCGGTTATTACCTTAATAAGGTCTAATCCAATGAACGGACGGATGCGTTTCATATAGAGTTCACGTTTAATCATTCATCTCAGCCCCTTCCTTATAACTATTTATGTTATATCACATATATAACTGAAAAGATGATGGCTCGTGTCGAGTCATCATCTTTTCTTACTTTTCATCAACCACCTGGAAGATATAGAACTTTAAGTAATAGCTATTCTCATCACCATTCCACAAAATAGGATGATCTGCAGCTTGTGTTCTAAATTCTACCTGTCTTAATCTCTTATGTACAAGCTTTGCAGCCTGTCCAATAGTTTTAGTAAATGTATCATAGTCCATAAAATGAGAACATGAACATGTAGCCAGATATCCACCATCTTTTACTAATTTCATACCTCTCATATTAATCTCACGATAGCCTTTAATCGCATTCTTAATAGATGCACGAGACTTTGTGAAAGCAGGGGGATCTAATATCACCATATCAAATAACTCTCCTTGAGCCTCTAATTCTGGTAAGAAATCAAATACATCATGACACTCAAACTTAACAGTATCTTCTAAACCATTAAACTTAGAATTCTCATTCGCAAGATTTACCGCAAACTGAGATGCATCCACACCTAAAACACTTTGAGCTCCTGCAATACCTGCATTCAATGCAAAAGTACCAATATAAGTAAAACAGTCTAATACTTTTGCATCTTTACATAATTTCTGTATTGCAAGTCTATTATATTTCTGATCAAGGAAGAAACCAGTCTTCTGTCCTTCTGCAACATCTATATGATACTTAACACCATTCTCTACAATATCAATATGAGGATCAAAAGGTTCACCAATAAACCCTTTGACTCTTTCCATACCTTCCTTAGTACGTTCCTTGGCATCACTACGTTCATAGACACCTCTAATAGTAATGCCATCCTGTAGTAGAATATCCTTCATAAGTTCTACAATCTCTTCCTTAAAGGCATCAATACCTAATGCGAGAGACTGTACAACTAATATATCCTCAAACTTATCAATCACTAGACCTGGTAAGAAATCAGCATCTCCAAACACAATACGACAGCTAGAAGTATCCACTGTCTTCTTACGATAATCCCAGGCATTCTGTAATCTCATACGTAAGAAATCAGAATCAATCTCCTGATCAATATTTCTAGTCATTAAACGAATTCTAATCTTAGAATTCTGGTTAATATAACCTCTACCTAATGGATACTCATTATGGGCATATACATCTACAATATCACCATTCTTGAAATGTCCATGTATCTCTTTTATTTCATTGTCATAAATCCATAAACCGCCTGCATTAATAGTACGGCCTTCACCCTTTTTTAAAAGTACTTTTGTTTTCATATTCGAACCTCTCTTGGTCATTATTATACATTTGATAGGACAGTTGTGCTACAATATTAACGATTCAAGGAGGAAAAAATAATATGAGTTTTAAGGATTCTAAAGTAGTTATTGTTGGTTTAGGTAATGTAGGTGCTACAACTGCCTACTCAATTATTAACCAGGGACTTTGTGAAGAAATTGTATTAATTGATATTAATAAAGAAAAAGCATATGGTGAAGCATTAGATATGCAGCAGTCAGTTTACTTCATGAATAGAAATATTAAAGTAAAAGCAGGGGACTATTCTGATTGTAAGGATGCAGATGTAGTCATCATTACAGCATCAGCACCAATGCCTAAAGATTCTCATGACCGCTTACAGATGTTAGCACCAAGTGTTAAGATTATTAAGTCTATTGTAAATTCTACAATGGCGTCTGGCTTTAATGGTATCTTTATTGTCGTATCTAACCCAGTAGATATTATGAGTTATATTACTTGGAAGGAATCAGGCTTACCAAAGAACCAGGTTATTGGTAGTGGTACAACTCTTGATAGTGCAAGATTATCTTGTCGTTTAGCTGATATGTATCATTTAGATGCAAAGAGTGTATCAGCATATGTATGTGGTGAACATGGTGATTCAGAAATGGTGACATGGTCTAGTGCAACTATTGGTGGTAAGAGTGTAGAAGATGTATTAAAAGATAATGCGGAACGTACTAAGGATGCCACTAAGGAAACATTAAGACATGCTGTTATTGAAGATGGATGGCAGATCTTTAACCGTAAAGGTAATACATGTTATGGTATTGCGGCAGCAACTACCGCAATTTTGAAATCTATTCTCTTTAATGAAAATAGAATTTATCCAGTATCTGTTCATTTAGATGGTCAGTATGGTATGAATGATATCTTCTTAAGTGTTCCTACTATTATTGATAAGACAGGAGCTAAAGAAATAGTAGAAATAAATATGAAAGAAGATGAGCAGAAAGCACTCGAGGAATCATATAAAGTTCTGAAAGATTTCTGTCAACAGTTAGACTAAGAGAGGGTAAACCTCTCTTTTTATGTTAGAATGGATACATGGAGGATTTGGTATGATTAAGATTGCATTTTTTGATATTGATGGAACTTTAAGCAATATGGAAACACGCAGTGTTTCTGATATTACTATAGAAACATTACAGAGATTACAGGCTAATAATATAAAGGTATGTATTGCGACAGGAAGACATCCTTTAAGTGTACCTGCTTTTGAAGGAGTGACTTTTGATGCCATACTTTCTTTTAATGGGTCTTATTGTTTTGATAAGGAAGGACACGTTTTATATAGTCATCCGATTCCACATGAGGATGTATTAAGAATTATAGAGAATGCTTCTTCTATTAATAGATTTGTTTCACTTGCAAGTAAAGATGATAGTAAAGCCAATGGAACAGATCAAGACTTAGATGATTATTATGCATTCTCTAAACAGAAAGTGAATGTAGCAGAAGACTTTGATAGTTTTGTGAATGAAGATATTTATCAAATCATGTGTGGTGGATATGAGAATGAATATGATGCATTAATGAAGGATGTAGAAGGAGCACAAATTACAGCATGGTGGAATAGGGCGGTAGATATTATTCCAGCAGGTGGTGGAAAGGGTAATGGTATACATAAGGTATTAGAGTATTATCATTTTACACCAGAGGAAGCTATCGCTTTTGGAGATGGTACAAATGATATTGAAATGTTGGAAGCAGTGGGTACAGGAGTCGCAATGGGTAATGCGACTGATAATGTGAAGGCTATTGCGGATGATATCTGCTTATCTGTATCAGAAGATGGGGTCTATCACTACTGTTTAGATCATAAGCTTATTTAAAGATGGGAGACCATCTTTTTTTAGTATAAAAAAACACAGAACGGATGTTCTGTGTTGAAAGTCTTATGAGTGGTTGCTTGAGTTACCAGTTGACTGAATAACTCCCTGATGATGTTGATTCAGTTGTCCAATAAATCACCTCACCAGCTACAAAACCAATATTAGTAGCTTTGGTTTCGTATGTGCCATCTGTATACATAGTACAATTTAAATCATTACTTCCAACTTGGTTGTTGATTTCTTTCATTCCAATTACTTCACCATTCTGTACAATAAGTGCGTTATTAGTAGCAGTCCCACATCCTTTTTCACTATGGAATACGTATCCTTCAAAGTTATTGTTGTAACCACCATTTTCACCCCATAGACCTATACTTTTTTCATAATCATTGGCTGCATCTATTTTACATGCGATTGCAATACAAGGACCATTTCTAACACTCTGATTTACTAAATAATTTTCTGCAGCTGGTGCAGGTCTAATCCATGAGTATTTATGCTTGAAAATGTCTTTTTGTGAAAATTCATAAATAAACTCTGAGTAAACACATGAATATTATGTATTTACTTTAAATGTATATTTGTGTATACCTAATTAAAAGTATATATGTAATGAATTGCAAGCTCATAAAAAAACACAGGACAAATTGTTCTGTGTTGAGAGCCATTATGAATGGTTAGGTCTGTTTGTATCAATCTGAGTGATTTTTAATCTACCTTTATGAATATATTCGATTCCTTTACTTAGATCCTTACTCTTCCAGGTAACATAGTAATAAGTTCCTACTGCGGGAGTATATCCTGAAATACTATAAATAGGACGGCTTGTATCAGTTATGCCATTATTTTGTTCATAACCTGAACCTGTTGCACCAGCAAATGAAATATCTGCATCATTACCACAAATACCATGTTTTTCACCTTCACTGTCTGTATACCATTCAGATTGTTCTCCATTATAATCATCAAATACATCTTGACCATTTGTCGAACCATTACCAGGATATTGACATTGAATCTTACCTACAATGCAGGCACTCACTGCTACATTTTGATTTTAAGCTAAGTTTTCTTCATAAACTGAAGGTTTTACCCATTTTCTCATAATAAATTTCTCCTTCGGACATAATAACTAATATCTATAATGCGATTATGCTAAATATAGATTCAAAATATAACTTTATGTCCTTTGGTCGATTTATATTCTGTATTTGAATTATCCGTAACCACTTTAATCATAAATATAGTAAATCTTTTAAAAAGGTTGTATAATAATGCATAACATGAATTGTAAAGGAGAAATGAAACATGCCATATTTAGCATTACGTACAAACAAGACATTGACTCTTTCTCAGGAAGTTGAATTAAAAACTACTGTAGGAAAGTTAATTACAATGTTTCCTGGTGAATCAGTAGATACATTCATGATTCATATTGAAGATAATCAGCTCATTTATTTTAAAGGCCAGGAAACAAATTGTATGATGATCACATTATACTTAAAAGGTCATTATACAGATGAACAGAAGGAACAGTTTGTAGCTGAACTTACTAAAGCATTAGTAAAAATCACTAAGATTCCAGCTTCTAATCAGTATGTTACTATATCTGAATTTGAAAAATGGGGTCATGGTGGTGTATACGAATAAGATTTTGCATTGCAAAATCTTATTTTTTTTGTTTGAAAACAGGTGGTTAGAATAAGAAATACGAAAAAATGCATTTTTTTCAAAAAAAGGGTTGCAAAAGGTGTATCTGCATGGTAATATAAACAAGCATTCTGAAGTGCTTGAATAGCTCAGCGGTAGAGCAATCGGCTGTTAACCGATCGGTCGGGGGTTCAAATCCCTCTTCAAGCGCCAGTGGCCGGTTGGAGAAACGGTTAACTCACATGCCTTTCACGCATGCATTCACGGGTTCGAATCCCGTACCGGTCACCATATACGGAGGTTTAGCTCAGTTGGGAGAGCATCTGCCTTACAAGCAGAGGGTCAGCGGTTCGAGCCCGTTAACCTCCACCATTTTTTTGCCGACTTAGCTCAATTGGTAGAGCAACTGACTTGTAATCAGTAGGTTGGGGGTTCAATTCCTCTAGTCGGCACCATTAGTGACTCGCTAGCTCAGATGGCAGAGCATCTGACTTTTAATCAGAGGGTCAGGGGTTCAAATCCCCTGCGAGTCACCATCTTGATGCGGGTGTGGTGAAATTGGCAGACACGCTAGACTTAGGATCTAGTGCTTCGGCGTGCAGGTTCAAGTCCTGTCACCCGCACCATTCTGAATGCAGACACCGATATATTCGGTGTTTTTTTTATGCCTTAAAATAAAAAAATCTACCATTACTGGTAGATTGCATCCTGTTATAGAAGAGATGTTTAATGAGGGGAAGCTCATTAATAGAGATATCTCAGATATTTGGGAAGCTATAACAGAATGCGTAATCTATTATAATACTATAATAAGATATACACAATACGTAAACATATAATGTCACAAAGATGATACACTATGTTATCCTCAATTATGAAATCACTTGTATTTTGTAACTGATTGTTTTACCATATTATTATAATTGAAATGGGAGCTAATTTGCTGAGAGTAGACATAAGTCTTGACCATGAAACCTGATTTGGATAATGCCAACGTAGGAATTTATGAGCACCCTCTTTCAGCGTGCTCTTTTTTATGGAGGAAAAGAATATGAATTACATTAAGAAGTTAAGAAAAGTAAAACCATTAGTACACAACATTACAAACTATGTAACAGTGAATGATGTTGCCAATGCGATTTTAGCTATTGGTGGCAGTCCTATTATGTCAGATGAGATTACAGAAGTGGCTCAGATGACTTCTATCAGTAATGCATTAAATATTAATATTGGTACTCTCAATCAGGTTAAGATTGCTTCTATGTTTGAAGCAGGTAAAGCATCTAATGCATGTCAGCATATTACTGTATTAGATCCAGTAGGTGCAGGAGCTACTGATTTACGTACTAATACATGTAAGGATCTACTCGCTCAGATTCATTTTGATGCCATCAAAGGGAATATTTCAGAAATCAAGACTTTAATGGCTGGTTCAGGTCATACTAAAGGTGTTGATGCATCTGCAGAAGATCAGAAGAACTCACATGATCTCATTGATGATATCAAAGCATTCGCAAAAGAATTGAATACTATTATTATTGTGACTGGTCCTGTAGATTATGTCACTGATGGTAATAAGTGCTATATGATCAATAATGGATGTAAGGAAATGAGTGCTATTACTGGTACTGGATGTATGTTATCAGGTATCTTAGGCTGTTTCTTAACAGTAGAAAATAGTGTAGATAGTGCAGCGGCTGCTGTTATGGCCATGGGTATTGCAGGTGAAATTGGTGCATCTAAATTAAAAGAAGGTGAAGGTAATGCAACACTTCGTACTTATTTAATTGATGCATTATTCAATATGACTGATGAAGAATTAGAAAAGAGTGGTAAATATGAAGTTCAATAATGACATGTTAAGACTCTATGCTGTCACTGATCGCCATTGGACAGGAGAACAGACTCTCTATGAGCAAGTAAGAGATGTTTTAATGGGTGGTGCTACTTGTCTTCAGCTAAGAGAAAAAGACCTGGATGAAGCCTCTTTCTATGAAGAAGCAAAGAATATTAAAGAACTATGTCGTTTATTTGATGTACCATTTATTATTAATGATAATGTCATGCTTGCTAAGGAAATAGATGCAGATGGTGTTCATGTAGGTCAGGATGATATGGCGTGCATAAAGGCAAGAGAAATACTTGGTCCAGATAAGATCATTGGTGTAAGTGCACATACTATAGAAGAAGCAAGAATTGCGAAAGAACAAGGTGCAGACTATTTAGGTGTAGGGGCTATTTTCCCTACATCTTCTAAAGATGATGCAGAAGTATTAGGTATCAAGCGTTTAAAAGAAATGACTGAAACAGTGGATCTACCAATGGTTGCGATTGGTGGAATCAGTTATGATAATTGCTTATTACTTAAAGATACAGGTATTGATGGTATTGCGGTTATTAGTGCTTTATTTGGTCAGAAGCATATCAAACAGGCAACTATTGATTTGAAGAAGCGTGTAGATGCACTTTATGAAACAATGCATACATGTTTAACTATTGCCGGTAGTGACTCAAGTGGCGGTGCAGGAATACAAGCAGACTTAAAGACAATGCTTGCCAATAAAGTATTTGGTATGAGCGCTATTACAGCCCTCACAGCCCAGAATACAACGGGTGTGACAGATATTATGGATGTGACTCCTAAGTTCTTAGAAAGCCAGATTAGAGCTGTATTTGATGATATCTATCCAGAAGCTGTTAAGATTGGTATGGTGTCTTCTAAAGCACTGATTCATACTATTGTAGAAATGTTGAAACATTATGATGCAAAGCATATTGTAGTAGATCCAGTCATGGTGGCTACAAGTGGTGCAAAGCTTATTAGTGATGAAGCTATCTCTACATTAAAAGAAGAACTACTTCCTATCGCAGAAGTCATTACACCTAATATTCCAGAAACAGAAGTACTCACTGATATGGAAGTGAAGACTGTAGAAGATATGGAAATAGCGGCTAAGAAGATCTATGACACATATCATTGTGCTGTATTAGTCAAAGGTGGACATCAATTAAATGACGCCAATGACTACTTATACAATGGTGAAAAAGGTACTTGGTTTAAAGGACATAGAATATACAACAGTAATACACATGGTACGGGATGTACTTTATCAAGTGCGATTGCATCTAACTTAGCGAAGGGCTATACACTAGAAGAATCAGTCAGACTTGCTAAAACATATCTTTCTGGTGCAATAGGTGCTATGTTAGATTTAGGTCAGGGAAGTGGGCCTATGGATCATGGCTACAATATTTAAAAATACTGATAAATACACAACAATTCCATAACTGCCTGGTATAATCTTCTTTAAGAGGTTAAGGGCATGAAAGAATTCAAAGCGTGGTTTATACTTATTTTATTTATTTTGCTTCTTCGAGTAATATATCTATTACTTGAAGGTGGGCACATCTTATGAATATCCTCTAGATATATCATCTGGAGGATATTTTTATTTAACACGCCGTGAGCAAGAATTTCCCCACCTAATAGGTGGTGGGATGAATTGCGGTAAACACGGCGTTTCGTTTTGCTTTTATTGTCAGGTAGTAGTATAATATATATGTAATCAGGAATAAATAGAAAAAAGGTCATAAATACTATGAAATTAGATAATAATAACCATTCAGTGTTCTTGCTGAATTATCAGCTTATAATGTGCACTAAACATCGTAATAAGGTGATAGATGATGTGATTTCAAATCGTCTCAGGGAGATGTTTGAGAATCTATCTATCAAATATAATATCTCATTGGATGAATGGAATCACGATGCCGATCATGTTCATATTCTCTTTCGAGGACAGCCTAATTCAGAGATAAGCAAGTTCATCAATGCTTATAAATCTGCAAGCAGCAGGCTCATCAAAAAAGAGTTTCCAGAGATTCGCAAATCCCTCTGGAAGGAGATGTTCTGGTCACCAAGCTTTTGTCTACTGACTACAGGTAATGCAACAGTAGAAATCATCCAGCAGTTCATACAATCCCAGGGAGGTAAGGATGGCAAACAAAGCAATAAGGTACAGACTGTATCCAAACGCTGATCAGAGAATTATGTTTGCAAAGACCTTCGGCTGTTGCCGTAAGGTCTATAATCTCATGCTTAATGACAAGATTGAAAGCTACAAGAAGACTGGCAAGTTTGTCGCTGTGACACCTGCCATGTATAAGAAAGATTATCCCTTTCTTAAGGAAGTGGATAGTCTTGCACTTGCCAATGTTCAATTGAATCTGCAGGCTGCATTTAGAAATCATTTTGATAAGCTGCGTAAGAAGCAGACTGGATTCCCAAAATTCAAGTCTGCAAAGCGCAGTAGAAAATCATATACTACAAATAATCAGAAGGGTACTGTCGCTATCATTGGTAAAAGTATAAAACTTCCTAAGATAGGAAGAGTGAAGGCAGTCATCCATAGACAGCCTGAGGCTGACTGGGTTATCAAGTCTGTTACGATATCCCAGGAAGGTGATGGCACATACTATGCTTCTGTATTATTCGAGTATGAGAAGAATGTTGTAAAGGTTAGGAAGTCTGATAATGCCATTGGTCTTGACTATGCCTCTAACGGACTCTATGTAGACGATAAAGGCAATATCGGCAATAACCATAATTATTATCGTGAAAGCCAGAAGAAGCTTGCAAAGGCGCAGAGAAAACTTTCACGTATGCAGGGTGCTAAGAAAGGTGAGAAGAAATCCAACAACTATCTTAAGCAGCTCCGCAAGGTGAACAAGATTCATAGACATATAGCCAACCAGAGACTTGACAAGCTACACAAGTTATCTACTGAGATCGCCAATCAGTATGATGTCGTATGTGTTGAAAGTCTTGATATGAAGGCTATGTCTAACAGGGGCTTTGGAAATGGCAAGGCTACTATGGACAATGGCTATGGATTATTCATAAACATGCTGGCCTATAAGCTTGATGATAGAGGGAAATATCTTGTCAATGTAGATAAGTGGTTTCCATCAAGTCAGATCTGTCACTGCTGTGGCAAAGTCCACAGAGAGATGAAGAATCTGCGCATCAGAACGATGAGCTGTGATTGTGGTCTTACAATGAGCAGAGACCAGAATGCAGCCATCAACATAAAGCTTGAAGGCTTACGTATACTGAAATCAGTATAAAACATATAGGCTAGGAATTAGCCGAATATAACGCTTGTGGACATCATGTAGTTCTGACAGTACCGTAAGGTTACCAGCCAGGCAGTGGTGGTTGAAGCAAGAAGCCCTGACTTCTAAGCGAAGCGTAAGTCGGGGTAGTTCACCTTAAAAACTCGCATATTAACATTCCTAAAGTTAAAATGAAATAAACTGAGTTAAAAGTATCTGACAAATTAATGGTCAATGGAATTGCTAAGTTTAAAGAGTACTTTAAAGCTATTGGTGTATAAGCAACAAATAAGGATGAATTAATTTCTCTTTTACATCAGTGCTATGGTTTAAGAAAATAAGTGTAAAAAACCCCTATAGAAGAATCACACCTTCTATAGGGGTTTATATTATTTATTAAGTTTTTTCTGGTATTCTTTTAAGTCTTCTATGACGTTCTCTATTGTATCATATACCCAGCCAATCATTTCATCAGGAATATGCTGACTATAAAGTTCAGATAAATCCCTATGAAACTGATTATGAACCTCTAATGCCTGATATCCTTTATCAGTAATACGTAGATATGTGACACGATGATCTGCCGAAGAACGTTCTCTTGTAAGAAAACCTTTATTCACAATAGTCTTTACATTAGTCGTTAATGTTCCTATAGTTACCTTCAATGTCTTTGCAACATTTGTCATAGTAGGAAACTGCTGCTTACTTACAGCCTCTATAATATGCATTTCATTCATTGATAACTCAGGAAAAGGACTATATTTAATATAATCTTCCTGTACTTTAATGGCGAGTTTAAAAACTGTATTAATAGAATCCATTAAATTATTCTTTTTTGCGTCCATAATTCCACTCCTTGACTCTATTCTACAATTTTATCACATATTTGAGAAGATTAATTATATACGACCTAATGATAATTCATTTAAGAGAATCGTATGTTTTTTCTTGTTTTCATCCTCTATCACAAGATGACAATTTTCATCTAGATATAAGAATTTCACTAAACCATATTCTTTATAGGGAATTGTCTTACCTCTTAAATAAGAATGACGATTCATGCCATCTAATAAAGATGTAAAAGGCATATGAAGCATATTCTTAAATGTATCAATAATATTCAACATCAGCTTTTCTTTATCAATAGGATGATCTATCACATCAGATAGAGAATAGTAAGAACCCTTACTTATATTTAAACCTATCCCAATGATAATACCCTGTAAAGTATTCTCATAAATCGTCTCTACAAGAATACCTGCAATCTTCTGATTATTTACATATATATCATTGGGCCACTTAATGAATGCATTGATCTGTTTCATTCTTAGAACTGTTACAATCGCATAAGCCATAATGGCAGATACCTTTAAAGGATCCACGTTCTGTTTCATATAATAACTAAAGAGAAGCTGTTCATTCTTATCTGCCTCCCAGATATGATTAGAACGTCCTCGGCCATGAGTTTGATAATGTGCACGGACAATTGTATCATCATCTAATTCTTGATAATGATCATGAATATACGTATTAGTAGAATCAATTTCTTCAAATTCTATATATTTCATTATTCACCAATCGCAAAAGTGAGTTCAGCCTGTACAACAGTTTTACCATTGACTGTTGCTTTTGCTTCACCAATACCAATCTTATCTCTCATTCTTGTGAGTGTGCATTCTAATTCCATCACATCTCCAGGAATGACCTGTCCTTTAAACTTACATTTATTGATTCCTGCAAAGAAGACAATCTTACCCTGATGTTCTTCCTGGCTTAATATCGCAATACATCCAGTCTGTGCTAAAGCTTCTACAATCAATACACCTGGCATCACATGATGCTCAGGGAAATGCCCCATAAACTGCATTTCATTCACACTCACACACTTAATACCCTTCGCATACTCTCCTGGCTTATAATCAGTAATACGATCTACAAGCGCAAATGGATAACGATGAGGATTAATCTTCGCAATTTCATTACTATTTAGTTCCATTGTCATACTCCTTGAATATAATACTTGCATTATGTCCACCAAAACCTAATGAATTACTCATCACATAATGAAGATCTTTCTTAACACCAATATTTGGTACTACATTTAAATCACATTCTTCATCCTTTACCTGATAATTCAAAGTAGGAGGAATAAAGTCATGCTTTAAGGCTAATACTGATAGTACTGCTTCAATACCCCCTGCAGCCCCTAAACAATGTCCTGTATGACCTTTAGTAGAACTTACTGCAAGTTTATATGCATGTTCCTTAAATACTGATTTAATCGCTTCAGTTTCACATAAATCATTTAAATGAGTAGAAGTACCATGCGCATTAATATAATCAATCACATCATAACTGATACCTGCATCATCTAATGCATTCTGCATGGCATAGGCACCACCTTCACCATTAGGAAGTGGAGCAGTAATATGATGGGCATCACAGCTTACACCATAACCAATCATTTCACCATAGATATGTGCGCCTCTCTTTAAGGCATGTTCTAATTCTTCAAGAATAAGAATACCTGCTCCTTCACCCATGACAAATCCATTTCTTTCTTTATCAAAAGGAATAGAAGCACGATCAGGATCAGTGGCATCACTTAAAGCCTTCATAGAAGTAAATCCACCAATACCTAAAGGAGTTACTGAAGCTTCACATCCACCCGCAATCATGATATCCTGATATCCATCACGAATATTTCTAAATGCATCACCAATCGCATTTGTACCACCTGCACAGGCAGTCACTGGACAGGTACATAACCCTTGTGCATGATAAGCAATCGCAATATGACCCGCTGCTAAGTTAGAAATAGTCATAGGAATAAAGAAAGGAGACACTCTATCAAAACCTCTCTTTTCTCCTGTCTGATAGTTCTTTTCAATAGAACCTAAACCACCAATACCACTTGATACAATCACTCCAAAACGATGAGAATCAATGTTGTTGATATCAAGACCACTATCAAGCATTGCTTCGTGAGATGCAATCATCCCCATCTGAATAAAGCGGTCCATCTTCTTTGCTTCTTTCTTATCAATATACTTTGTAACATCAAAGTCTTTGACTTCACCAGCAAGAGTGACCTTCATATCTTTTGTATCAAATAAAGAAATAGGCGCAATACCGCACTTACCTTCTTCAATAGATTTCCATGTTTCTTCTACATTATGTCCAATAGGATTAATAGTTCCTATACCTGTTACTACTACTCTACGTTTTGTCATAAGCTCCTCCTTACATAGCCATTCCACCATCTACATGAATGGTCTGTCCTGTAATATACTTTGCATCATCACTTGCTAAAAATGCGATTGTCTTTGCGACATCCTCTACATGTCCAAGTGTTCCTAAAGGAATAGATGCCTTTAAACCTTCTTTTACCTCATCACTTAATACTTCTGTCATATCAGTTTCAATAAATCCAGGAGCCACTGCATTCACAGTCACACCTTTAGGACCTAATTCTCTTGCAAGAGACATTGTCATGCCAATGACACCTGCTTTACTTGCTGCATAGTTGACCTGTCCGGCATTACCTATCACACCTACGACAGAAGATAAAGAAATAATATGACCAGACTTCTGCTTCATCATTAAACGGCTTGCCTGCTTCATACATAAGTAAGTTCCCTTAAGATTTGTATTAATAACGGCATCAAAATCTTCGGTCTTCATTCTTAAAATTAACTGGTCTCTCGTAATACCTGCATTATTCACAAGAATATCAAGATGTCCAAAATACTTCTTAATACTTTTGAAGATGTTTTCTACATCCTCTTCATGAGAAATATCACCTTCAACACATAATACATCTCTACCAAGATCTTTAAGTTCTTTCACTAATTCTTCAGCTAACACTTTATTCTTTTCACTTGCACGATAATTTAATGCAATATCTGCACCTTGAGTTGCAAGTTCCATCACTGTTGCACGTCCAATACCTTTTAAACCCCCAGTGACAAGGGCTACCTTATTACTTAGTTTCATTGAATGCCTCCACACACTTCTGTAAAGAAGCCATATCTTCTACCTGATATGTCTTGATTTTTCTATCAATCTTACGGACAAAACCGCTTAATACCTTACCAGGTCCAATCTCTATAATTGTATCCACACCATTATTGATCATCGTACGAATACTATCTTCAAAATAGACAGGACTCATGACCTGTTTCTCTAACATCTCCTGCACGCTGCAATCTTCTAATTCCTTACCAGTACAATTGAAAATAACAGGGACATTCATTTCATGGAATGTAACATCTTTAAATACTTCATGAAGTCTTGTACTTGCATCCTTTAATAATTTTGTATGGAAAGGACCACTTGTATTTAAAGGTACAGCTCTTCTTGCACCATGATCCAATGCCTTCTGACCTGCTTCTTCTACTGCTTTCTTTTCTCCTGCAATAACTAACTGTCCAGGACAGTTATAGTTCGCAATAGAAACATACCCATCACAGCCAGCACATATATCAAGTAATGGCTCACGTTCAAGTCCAAGAATAGCCATCATGGCACTCTCAACACCTTCAGCGGCCTTTTCCATTGCGAGACCTCTTTCTCTTACAACCTGAATTGCGGTTTCAGGATCAAATACACCAGAAGCACTTAAGGCACTGTATTCACCTAAAGATAAACCACATACATAATCAGGTGTAATCCCATTCTTCTTTAAAAGAAGAGTAGCCATATTCGCAACGGCTACCATCGCTGGCTGAGTAAAACGTGTAGTACTAATAGTCTTTTCTTCACTATTAAACATGATATCCTTTAAATCAAAATCTAATTTCACATTATCTAATAGGTTCTTACAGTCTTCATCATTTTCATAAAAAGACTGTCCCATACCTACATATTGTGTTCCTTGTCCTGCATAGATAAAACCGAGTTTCATACAATACCCTCCATTAATTCATCAATCAGATCACTTACATGTACAAGCTTGTTAATGCGATATCCATTCGTACCAGTAAATACAAGACCATTCTCACAATCACCATTCACCGCATTAATTAGAGCCTGAGTAATACAATAAGGAATAGACTTCATATTACAGCTCGCAATACATCTAAAACATTTCTTAATAGGATGTGTCTTTTCCATAAAAGGTGTCATAAAAGCACGTCCTGGCATACCTACAGGAGACTGTACAATCTTGATATCTTCCTTCTTGCCATTAATAAAATAATTCTTATACTCCATTGAAGCATCACATTCATAAGTACCAATAAAACGTGTACCCATCTGAACACCATCCGCACCTGCTTCTAACATCTCTTTAATGTCATCATTGGTATAAATACCACCTGCGACAAACACAGGAATCGCATGATTAAATAACTCTTCAAAGCCTTTCACAACTTCTTTAACATCTTTTAGAATATCCTTTAAAGAAGCACATGTATTCTCTAATAGTTCATTCTTCTTAAATCCAAGATGTCCACCAGCTTTATATCCTTCAATCACAATAAAGTCAGCTGTACGATCATACTGACGTTTCCACTTGTTTAATATCAAACGTGCTGCCTTACCAGAAGATACAATAGGCGCAATCGCTGTCTTTTCATCCACATATTCAGGAAGTTTTAAAGGAAGACCAGCCCCAGAAATGATTGCATCTACACCACTTTTTACAGCTTGTCTCACATGCTGTTCATAATCACTTAAGGCAACCATGACATTGACTGCTACCATACCGTTATTATTTGAAATCTCTTTAGCACGTTTGATTTCTTCATCAATCGCTTCTAGATTCGCTTTCTTTGTATCTTTAAGAAAAGTAGGCTTTTTAAAACCAATCTGGGCTGTTGAAATAACACCCATTGCCCCTTTCTTAGCCACATTTCCCGCTAAAGAACTTAGAGAAACACCAACACCCATTCCTCCCTGAATTAAAGGGAGGGATAAAGTATGTGATCCTATTTTCATAGATGAACCTCCATCACGCGCTTCTTTTCTTCTTCATATTCTTTAAATAAACCTTCGATGATTTCTTTAAGACTTCTTTCTTCATGCACCATACCAGCAACCTGACCACTCATTAAAGAACCAGTCTCTACATCACCTTCAAATACAGCACGCTTTAAAGACCCTAATGTATACTTTTCTAGTTCCATCATTTCGGCCCCTTCTTTTTCTTTCTTAATATAAGTACGTGCCATCTTATTCTTTAAGATACGTACAGGAGTTCCGGCAATACGTCCAGTCACTGTTGTATCAGTATCCTTTGCCTTAATAATCGCATTCTTATAGTTCTGGTGAATAGGACATTCTGTACTTGCAAGAAGAATAGTACCAACCTGTACACCATCAGCACCAAGTGCCACTGCCGCAAGAAGCTGTTTACCACTCGCAATCCCACCTGCAACAATCACAGGAATATTCACTGCAGCCTTTACCTGTGGTACTAAAGCCATAGTAGTCAATTCTCCCACATGACCACCAGATTCCGTACCTTCCGCAATAACGGCATCCACACCTGCTTTTTCCATACGTCTTGCAAGGGCAACACTAGGGACTACAGGCATCACAATAATACCTGCTTCCTTCCATTTCTTAATATAAATCCCAGGATTACCAGCACCTGTTGTGACAACAGGGACCTTTTCTTCCACCACAATATCAGCCATTTCTCCTGCTTGTGGATGTAATAACATCAAATTAACACCAAAAGGTTTATCCGTAAGTTTTTTTGCCTCACGGATATTTTCTCTTAACATCTCAGGAGACATACCACCTCCTGCAATAAGTCCTAAACCACCTGCATTAGACACAGCTGCTGCAAAAGCACCTGTCGCAATATTAGCCATACCACCCTGAATAAGAGGGTATTTAATCTTTAATGTTTCATTTAACCACATAGTCTTCTCCTTACCACTCTATCAGATTGGCACCATAAGTCAGTCCTGCACCAAAACCAACACAGAGTATCTTCATACCTCTTTTTAATAACTTCTTTTCATTCATCTCTCCAAGTACAAGAGGAATACTTGCAGCAGATGTATTGCCATATTCATCGACATTCAGATAAAACTTATCGGATGTTACTTTCATTTTCTTATAAACATGACGAATAATTCTTTCATTCGCCTGATGCACCACAAAGTAATCAATATCATCTTTAGTAAGTGATGCTTTCTCTAATACTTTCTCTATACACATAGGAAGAACCCTTGTCGCAAACTTAAAGACTTCTTTACCTTCCATATGTAAATAATCATTTTTTAAACCATAAAGCACTTCTTCATTGCCTTCTGATCCTTGATAATCACAAAATAATTTATTTTCTTTCTCTACGACAACAGCACCAGCCCCATCACCAAACAAGATGCATGTTGTGCGATCTTTCCAATCAATGAGATTTGAAAGCTGTTCAGCACCAATAATTAAGGCATAACGCTTATCACTTGTATAAAGTAATGAACGTGCTACTGATAATGCATAGACAAACCCACTACATGCCCCGTTTAAATCAAACGCAAAAACATTATTATTTAAACCTAAACGTTCCTGTAAGAGACAGGCAATAGAAGGGGTATTATAGGGAGAAGACATTGTTGCCACAATAATGATTCCAATATCTTCTTTGTTGATGTTGTTTAATCCCTTTAAAGATGCCTTATATGCCATATCTATAAGTGTTTCATCTTTACATATATGACGTTTCTTGATACCAGTGCGGGGATAAATCCATTCATCACTCGTATCAACTAGCTTTGATAGATCATCATTAGTCAGTACATTCTCAGGTACATAATATCCTGTATCGATGATAGAAATACCTTTATCCATTCTTCCATTCTCCAATCTTACGATATCTGTTATATCTCTTACGTATTAAAGTATTGACATCCATTGGGACGAGAATATCTAACTGCTCTCTAATCACCTTACGTATATTTCTATATACACCTACAGGATTTGTAGTCATACCACCTAGAGGTTCCTTGATGATTTCATCAATAATCCCATAATGATATAAATCTTCTGCTGTCATCTTCATCACTTCACATGCTTCCTCAATACGTTCTCCTTTCACATCCTTCCAAAGAATAGAGGCAAAACCTTCAGGAGACAAAACAGAATAAACCGCATTCTCTAACATAGCTAAATGATCACCGATACTTAGGGCTAAAGCACCACCGCTTCCCCCTTCACCAGTAATAATCACAATAATAGGAACCTTTAAATCACTCATTATCATCAGACTCTGACCAATCGCTTCACCAATACCATTCTCTTCAGAACTAATACCAGGATAAGCACCCGGAGTATCAATAAAAGTAATAATAGGACGATGGAACTTCTCTGCCTGTTTCATTAAACGCATTCCTTTGCGATACCCTTCAGGACTTGCCATACCAAACTGGCACTTTAAATTTTCATCAATACTTCTCCCTTTTTGATGTCCAATAATTGTGACGGGCATGTTATTAAACATCCCAATACCACCGACTATTGCCTGATCATCCTTGAAATAGCGATCACCACGCATTTCTACAAACTCATCAAACACATGATCAATAAACTCATGTATATGAGAACGTTCAGGCTTTCTTGCAAGATAAACACGATCATATGCACAAAGATGTGAATATGTCTCTTTCTTATAATCGTTGATTGTTTCTTCAATCTTACTGGAATCTATTTCTCTATCATTCTTAATGACTGCAAGTTTCTTTTCTAGCTCCGCAATCTTTTCTTCCTTTTCCTTTAAAGACATAATTCCTCCTTATGCATGCATACGTAATAATAAAGCCAATGTGTCACGCATCTTCTCACGTTCCACAATCATATCTACAAAGCCATGATCCTCTAAGAATTCAGCACGCTGGAATCCAGCAGGTAGCTTTGTCTTCATAGTACTTTCAATAACTCTAGGTCCTGCAAAACCGACTAAAGCTTCTGGTTCTGCAATATTAATATCACCAAGCATTGCGAATGATGCAGTGACACCACCTGTTGTAGGGTGTGTTAAATAAGAAATATAAAGAAGTCCAGCATCTAAATGACGTTTTAATGCAGCACATGTCTTACCCATCTGCATTAAAGAGAAGATGCCTTCCTGCATTCTTGCACCACCACTTGATGTAAAAATAATTAAAGGTAATTTCTTTCTTGTTGCCATTTCAATTGCACGTGTAATCTTTTCACCAGCTACACTACCCATAGAAGCCATCATAAAACGATGATCCATCACAACTATAATTGTACGCATATGATCAATACGACCACCTGCGACAACAACACCATCATGTAACCCTGTCTTATATTCATACTTCTCTAACTTTTCTTCATAACCAGGGAATCCTAATGGATTTCCTGATTTCATAGACGTGTAGTATTCCTTATACTTACCATGATCAAATAATGCATCTAGACGTGCATACGCATCAATAAAGAGGTGATGACCACATTGTGGACATACCTGTAAATGATTCTTTAAATCAAGTGTACGAATTGTACTATTACAATTAGGACACGCCTGATATAACCCATCAGGCACTTCCTGTTTCTTGACTTTGTTGTCTTTGTTTAAATAACGACGAAAGTCCTGTAATTGTTGTTTTCTTTTCTTCCAGATACTATCCATTTTCACTCACCATCTCATCTAAATGTGTTTCAATAAAGCTTGTATTAAAATGTCCTTTAATATAATCAGGCTGATGTAGGATATAGAACTGTAGTGTCTGGTTAGTCGTAATACCTTCAATCACAAGTTCACTTAAAGCACGTCTCATACGCTTGATTGCTTCTAATCGAGTAGGGGCATGGACAATCACTTTTGCGACCATTGAATCATATTGAGTAGGGAGCGTATAACCTGTATATAACATCGTATCCACTCTTACACCTGGTCCTCCAGGTAAATGCATGAAGTTCACCTGACCAGGACATGGTCTAAAGTTATGGAAGGGATCTTCCGCATTAATACGACATTCAATAGAATGACCCTGTAAAGTAATATCTTCCTGTTTAAAGCTTAAAGGTAAACCTGATGCAATACGAATCTGCTGCTTAATGAGATCAATACCAGTGACCATTTCAGTAATAGGATGTTCAACCTGAATACGCGTATTCATCTCAATAAAGTAATAGTTGTTGTGTTCATCTAAAACAAACTCAACAGTCCCGGCATTGGTATAACCAGCACCCTGTGCAGCTTTAACTGCAGATTCACCCATTTTTAAACGTAGAGATGCATCAAGTGCCTTACATGGTGCTTCTTCTATCATTTTCTGATTACGTCTTTGAATAGAACAGTCTCTCTCACCTAAATGAATCACATTGCCATGCTCATCCGCTAAAATCTGGAACTCAATATGCTTAGGATTCAATACAAGCTTTTCTACATACATATCATCATCCCCAAAGCATGCTTTGGCTTCTGCCTTGGCAGTCATAAAGGCATTCTCTAGTTCATCTTCACTAAAGGCCTTACGCATACCACGTCCTCCACCACCAGCACTCGCTTTAATAAGCACAGGATAACCAATCTCATTGACAACTTCTTTTAATTCTTCATATGTATTGACTGAACCATTAGAGCCTGGAACGACAGGAACCCCCGCTTCAATCATCATTTCTCTTGCCTTGGACTTATTACCTAATGCATCAATAACATCACCCTTAGGACCAATAAACTTCAGTCCACATGTTTCTACAAGTTTTGCAAAATCACTATTTTCAGATAAAAAACCAAAACCTGGATGAATCGCCTGGCATCCTGTCTCAACAGCTGCAGTAATAATCGCTTCCTTATTTAAATAACTATCAGCACTCTTGGGACCACCCACACATACTGCTTCATCCGCTAACTGTACATGTAATGCATTCTGATCAGCCGTAGAATAAATGGCTACCGTTAAAATATCCATCTCTTTACATGCACGAATAATACGAACAGCGATTTCTCCACGATTCGCAATTAAAATCTTCTTAAACATACTATTCCTCGATGATCATTAAAGTCTGATCAAAGCTGACTAAATCTTCATCCTTCACTAATAGAGAACGGACAGTACCATCTACAGGTGCTTTGATTTCATTCATGACCTTCATGGCTTCAATAATACATAATGTCTGTCCCTTAGTGACTTTTGACCCTTCCTTGACAAAAGGCTGATCATCTGGGGAAGGAGAAGAATAATAAACTCCTACTAGAGGGGCCTTTACTTCTATACCACTAATAACTGGTTTTTCTTCCTTTACTTCTTGTACAACAACAGGCGCACTTTCACTAGATACAGTGACAGGTGCAGTTACCTGCACCTGTTGACTCTTTTCAAGTTCAAGTTTCACGCCTTCCATTTCAATTTTCATCTTATCGATATCAGCTTTTTCAAAAGCTTCCATCAACTCTCTGACTAAATCCATAGAAAACCTTCTTTCTTTGAAATTCAAACTATTTATTTAAAAAATTAAGCATTTACTTCTAAGTAATCAACAATGTCCTTTACGGTAGCCATTTTGTTGGCTTCTTCATCAGGAATCTGTACATCGAATTCATCTTCTACAGCCATAATTAATTCAACGGCATCTAATGAATCAGCATCAAGATCATCCTTTAAAGATGCTTCTAATGTCACCTGTTCTTCATCACAGCTAAGTGAATCTACAATAATATCTTTTACCTTATCAAATGTTGTCATGTTTATATCCTCCTTATGACAATACTGTCTTTTTTAATACAATCTTTTCTAATTTAAATGCGATCATGCAGCTCACTGCAATCTTTAATGCATCACCAAGTAAGAATGGTAATACACAAGTCATTAATGTACTTAGAAGTGCTGCTTTCATTGTATACATGAAGTAAATACTTCCAAGTCCATAAGTAATAGCTGTTCCAATAATCATGGCAAGAATATGGCCCTTAGCTGAACGGTCATGAGTAATAATAGTACTCATCACTAATGCCATAATAGGAAAACTGAATAAGAAGCCTCCTGTTGGACCTATAAGAGCACCCATACCACTACTAAAATGACTAAATATTGGAAGACCAATCGCTCCCATAATCAAATAACAAAGCACTGTATAGAATGCATGGTTTGGTGTCATAAGACACGCAATGAGATAGATGGCCAGGGTCTGCAATGTGATAGGAACTGCTGTAGGCAATGCCACAGAAATCTGTGATAAACAGATCAGTACTCCTAACATCAATGCGTCTCTGACTAGATTTGAAACATTAGATTTCATATCATTCTCCTTTCCACTACTTGGAATATCAAACTATTCCTTGACTTGCATTATAGACCCTTGTTGAAAAAAATCAAATATATCGGCAATAAATATGACAAAAAAGCCATAATTGTATAACAAATATACTAGTTTGAAATTAAAACTAATAGAACAAGCACTTACATTTAAATCAAATATGTTGATAAATGGCATAAAAAAGAGAATAATAGAGATAAGAAAGTGAGGGATATATATGAAAAAGATCACAATGTTTTATTTAGAAGAATGTCCATTTTGTCAGAAGGCAAAAAAAGCGATGGATGAACTTATGACAGAAAATAAAGCATATCAATCATTGGATATAGAAAAAATTGAAGAAAGTGAAAATGTCGCTTTAGCTGAAAATTATGATTATTATGCAGTTCCTTCTTTATTTATTGGAAAAGAGAAGTACTTTGAATGTACAATCCAGGATGATTATGATTCAATCAAGGCAAACTTCAAACGTGTATTTGATGAGGCTTTAAAATAATGGGGCATTTCTATTTTACACGCCATGGTCAGACAATCTGGAATGTAGAAAATAAGATATGTGGGGCAACGGACATTGCCTTAACAGATTTAGGACATAAGCAGGCTATAGAGCTTGGACATTATATTAAGGAACATCATATCCATATAGATCAAATTCTCTATTCACCCCTAAGCCGTGCAAAGGATACTGCCTTACATATATCTGAAGTAACAGGTATACCAGCAAGAGAAGAGCTAAGACTTAAGGAACAGAACTTTGGAAAATATGAATCGACACCTAGAGATGGAGAAGAATTCAAACAGGCAAAGAAATGTTTTGTGAACTCTTTTGAAGGAGGAGAAACAATGTTGCATCTTGCGCATCGTATCTATAGCTTATTAGATGATGTGAAGAAGGATGATGAATATGTTTATCTCTTAGTTGCCCATAATGGTATTTCACGTATTATTGAATCTTATTTTCATGATATGACTAATGATGAATTTTCTGCCTTTGGTATAAAAAACTGCGAATTAAAGAAGTATAATTACTGAGAAGTACATCGTGTACTTCTTTTTATGATTGAATATGTGACCGATATCAGTATAATGAATAGTGAGATGGAGGAATACAATAATGAGACCAGAATTACACTTTACAGCACCTAGAAACTGGATCAATGATCCAAATGGCCTGACTTATTTTAATGGAGAATATCATATCTTCTACCAGCATTTTCCATATGATACATCATGGGGCACAATGCATTGGGGGCATGCAGTCACTAAGGATTTCCAGACATTTAAGCATCTTCCAATCGCTTTATATCCTTCTAAGGATTATGACAGAAACGGAATCTTCTCAGGTTCCGCATTAAACTACAATGGCAAGATGTACCTTTATTACACAGCTATCAAGTATCGTATTGAAAACCCTGAATATATCCATAAGCCACTTATTAAGGATGACTTAATTGCATCACAGGCATTACTTATTAGTGATGATGGATATCACTTCAATAATAAAGACGCAAAATATAAGGTTGTCGATGTAATTACTGATCCTTCTTTAGGACATGATCAGCATACAAGAGATCCAAAAGTCTGGTTAGGTAAGAATGGTCATGTTTATATGATCCTAGGAAGTAAGGTTCCAAATGGGGATGATTTTGATGGAGAAGTATTATTCTATGAAAGTGAAGATGGAATGACATTTACTTATAAGAATAGATTCATCGATTCTTCAATTGGTAATATGTGGGAATGTCCAGATTTATTTGAATTAGATGGACAGTACTTCTTAGTCTTCTCACCTGAAAATTTAGATGGTTATCCACGTCCTAATAGTAATGCAGCTATTATGCCAGTTAACTTTGATGAAGAAACATGTACAATGTCTAAGGTAGGAGACCTTATGTTTATTGACTATGGCTTTGATTTCTATGCCCCTCAGACATTCTTAGATGAAAACAATAAACGTACTATTCTCGGATGGATGAGAATGAAGGAAGTCTTAGAAGGTGAAGAATGGATTGGTTTATTCACAATGCCACGTCATCTTTCTTATAAAGACGGACATGTCTATCAGGATGTACATCCATTAATTAAGAATACATTTGTGCATACAACAGAGACTATTGACTTTGATGCACCTTTCTTGATGAAAACAACTCTTGAAGATAATGAAACAATCACATTAGGTGGTGTTAAGATTTCTTATGTTGATGATCAGCTAGTCGTAGATCGTACAGCTGTATCTGTGAATAATGATGAACTATACAATATTCATAAAACACCTGTATTAAATGGTCAGTGTGATTTAGAAATCTATTATGATGAAGGTATCATCGAAATCTTTGTGAATAATGGTTATTATGTAGTGAGTCAGATTATCTATCATTTAAAAGAAGAAGAGACACATATCTCAGACTGCACAATCTATACAAGATAAATCATTTGCATATTTCTCTTAAATTGTATATAGTTAGTATGTACTAACTAGGAGGTATACATATGATGAGAGATATACTTGTGACTTTGTGTTCACTTGGATTTGTATGTATCAGTCATAAAGTGAAGACACAATTAAAATATTATGCATATAGAAATCAGAAGGGACATTAATCTCTTCTGATTTTTTTGATAGAATAGATACAAGGGAGGACTATATGATGAGAAAAGTATTATTTTTTGATATCGATGGTACATTGGCTATTCATGGACATATTCCAGAATCTAATAAGAAAGCGTTAGAAGCATTGAAAGAGAAGGGGTATGATACATTTATCTGCACAGGACGTGCACCTTATTATGCAGAGAATCTTTTTGGAAAACTGGTTTCAGGTATTATTTCATGTAACGGGCGTTATATCAGTTATAGGGGTGAAAAACTTCATGGTGTGCCTTTTATACCTGTTGAAGTAGAAGAACTAAAAAAGAAACTAGATAATCTAGGCTGTGGAGGACTCTTTGTCTCTGATACATTCTCTAGTCCTTATCATCTAGAAGGAGATGTACTCACACATGTAAAGAAAGAATATGGTGAAGAACATATTAAAAATGAAGAAGGAACTTATTATACATGTGACTTCTTCTATGATACGTTAGAAAAGAGAGATGCGATGATAGAAGCCTTTAAAGGAGAATGTGTGATTAATGATCATGGTGGTAGTGGTTCATGTGATACTTCTACTCTTGTTTTTGATAAAGGACATGCAATCAAGCATATTATTGATTATTTCTCACTCACTAAAGAGGATGCCTATGCATTTGGTGATGGCTATAATGATCAAGCCATGTTTAGAGAAGTAGGACAACGCATAGCGATGGGAAATGGTGTAGATGTCTTAAAAGAAAAAGCAACTTATATCACTGATACAGTAGATAATGAAGGAATCTATAAAGCTTTGAAACATTATGAGTTACTTTAATCTTGAAATATGGCATAATAATCCGAGGGAGGATCACTATGAAACAAAAAACGGATTTTCAAACATTTATATCTTACTTTAAACCACATCGTCGTCTATTCTTTTTAGACCTTGCATGTGCGTTAATGATTTCTTTAATTGATCTCGCTTTTCCATTTGTCTCTAGATGGTGTATGTATACATTACTACCAAATAGTATCTATAAGACATTCTGGATGGTTATGATCATCTTCTTATTTGCTTATTTAGTTCGTTCATTCTTTACTTATATAATTTGTTATTATGGGCATACGTTTGGTATTCTTGTAGAAGCAGATATGCGTAAAGACTTATTTGAACATATGCAGTCATTAAGCTATGGTTATTTTGATAATAATCGTATTGGACAATTAATGAGCCGTTTAACGACTGATTTATTTGATATCACTGAACTAGCTCATCATGGACCAGAAGACTTATTTATCTCTACTGTGACTATTATTGGTTCTATTATTATCATGTTCACAATTGAATGGCGTTTAGCTTTGGTTATTGCGATTATGATACCTGTTTTCATACTTGTTGTATGGAAATCACGTCATTCTATGAGTGAAGCTTCAATTCGTGTTAAACAGAAGGTTGCAGTCATCAATACTGATATCGAATCAGGACTCACTGGTATGAAAACAGCCAAGGCCTTTGCGAATGAAACAATTGAACAACAGAAGTTCAATACATCCAATGATACATATAAAACATCTAAGAAACAGTTCCATAAAGCTATGGGTCGCTTTAATGCGATTATGGAATTCTTTATGTGTACATTATCACTGATCGTTATTGCGGTAGGTGGAGCTCTTATTATGCAGGGGAAGATGGATACAATTGATCTCATTACCTTTAGCTTATATGTATCCACATTTGTGAATCCAGTGCGTAAATTATCTAACTTTGCGGAATTATTTGCGAATGGAACTGCAGGTCTCCATCGTTTTGTAGAACTACTTAATACAAAACCTCAATTAGAAGATCGTTCGGATGCAAAAGAACTCACACATGTATCTGGACAGATTGATATTGATCATGTCAGCTTTGCGTATGAAGAAGATAGAAATATCTTAACAGATATTGATTTACATATTCATCCAGGTGAAACACTTGCGTTAGTAGGGTCTTCAGGAGGAGGTAAAACAACTTTATCTCAGTTGATTCCTAGATTCTATGATGTCACAAAAGGGGCTATCTTAGTAGATGGTCAGGATGTCAGAGATGTGACTCAAACATCATTGCACAACAATATTGGTGTCGTTTCTCAGGATGTCTTCTTATTTGCGGATAGTATTGCGGAAAATATCCGTTATGGTAAATTAGATGCGACAATGGAAGATATTATTGAAGCAGCTAAACTAGCGGAAATCTATGATGATATCATGGAAATGCCTGATGGCTTTGAAACTAATGTAGGAGAACGCGGTGTCTTATTATCAGGTGGACAGAAACAACGTATTTCTATCGCAAGAATATTCTTAAAGAATCCACCAGTACTTATTCTAGATGAAGCCACAAGTGCATTAGATAGTGTCACTGAAGCAAAGATTCAGGAAACATTTGATAAGTTATCACAGGGACGTACTACTATTGTGATTGCGCATCGTTTATCTACAGTCAAGAATGCAGATCGTATTGCGGTTATTGATGAAGGAAGAATCATTGAACTAGGAACGCATCATGAATTATTAGAAAATAATGGTGCTTATGCACAATTAGTACATACACAGGAATTGATGAAATAAGAAAACGACCTCGCGGCAATGTCATTAAGTTAAGAATTGACAGCTATCAAGGCATACAAACAAAATGTATGCCTTTTTTATTTT
>NZ_JBHSEB010000013.1:0-9708 GCF_042651925.1 Catenibacterium sp. GCM10023432
ACCGCCTTACGTTGATGCACTAGATTAGACTTCTCGAATAGCACTAGCGCGCACGAGGTAGGACTTTAACGTACAGGATTTCTACATTCCATGACGCATTTCAAGTCAATAGAGCCCTATCTTGAATAATCATTTATAAGCAGAAAATGTCATGCCCCTGTTGACATGACATATAAGCGACTGCCTGTCGCACAAAAAGGCATACATTTTGTTTGTATGCCTTGATAGCTGTCAATTCTTAACTTAATGACATTGGCGCTTCGGCGCTTTTTTTAGTGCTTATAATTGGGTGATCTAGAATAAAAGTATAGGAAACTCTTTTCCTAAGTTGACAGGAGAATGCACGATTAGAGTCCATCAGGGAAAAACAGAACTATGTCAATAAAATGCCCAAAAGACAATAACACGTAAGCGCAACAATAGAATCAATAACTACATGAACAAAACTGCACGCATTGTGATTAATTATTGTCTTGATAATGATATAGGAATACTTGTTGCGGGCTATAACGAAACATTTCAGAAGGATTCCAATATAGGTAAAAGTAATAATCAGAGTTTTGTTGATATCCCATATGAGATGCTTCAAGATAAGCTTGAATATCTCTGTAAATCAAATGGCATCATATTTGTAATGTCGGAAGAATCGTACACCTCATAGGCTTGATTCAGGGATAAGGATGCAATACCAATCTATAACAGTGATAAAATATCATTTCAACGGTAAGAGAATACATAGTGGACAGTATAGAACAGCTGATGAGAATGTACTAAATGCAGATGTTAATGACGCATTAAATATACTGTCTAAAAGTAACGTTGTGGCTACAAGTAGTCTATACGATAGAGGCGAAGTAGACACGCAATAAGAATAAGGATTGACTAGCAATAGGTGAAAACTTAAATACTAAGCAGCTAAAAACTCCGACTTAATTTTAAAATTAAGCCGGAGTACTTTATTTGCTGTGTTTTCCAATAATAAATACAGCAGCTCCAATAATTATGATTAAAGAACCACATATTGTCAATAAATAGGAAACAACCATATATTTCTCCTTAAGAGGACAACATCCTTGTAAAGATAATAACATTTATTGGTTCAAAAGTGTAGTGTTTTTATTGAAATCAAAAGAAAAAATGCGATTTTAGTCGCACTTTCCCTATCTATCTTCGATATTTTTATATTCTTTAAGTTCTCCCACAAATTTAGTGGCAGGTCTAACAATTCGTCCACTATAAAGCTTAGATTCAATATTATGAGCAACCCATCCAACTGTTCTACCAATTACAAAGAGTAATGTATAGAGATCTTCAGGAATACCAAGCATATCATATACTAAACCACTATAAAAATCGACATTTGTACAAACATGAATTCCTTTTCTTTTATAGATTTCATCAATCGCAATAGCTGAGAATTTTCTATAGAATTCATATTCATCATGTCTAAATTTTTCGTATGATAGTTCTTCACATTGTTTTGCTAAGATTTCACTACGTGGATCACTTAGTGTATAAACGGCATGTCCAATACCATAAATAAGTCCTGTATGATCATTAAAGTCCCCATCTAAGATATCCTGGACTATCTGTCTAATACGAAGTTCTGAAGCTTGTATACCAATTTCGTTAATAACAAGTTCCATCTGCTTCTTAACAGCTAAATTTGCCCCACCATGCTTTGGACCTTTTAAAGAACCAATAGCACCAGAAATAGCTGAATAGATATCTGTACCAGTAGAAGATATAACAACATTTGTGAATGTAGAGTTATTACCTCCACCATGGTCTGCATGTAGAATAAGTGCAGTATTAAGTACTTCTGCTTCCTTATTTGAGAATGTACCATCTCTTCTTAATAAATATAAAATCTGTTCAGCAATAGAATAATCATAATTCTGATGATGAATAATCATTGATCCCTTATCAAAATGATGGACCTTTGATTGATATGTATAGCTGACAATAACAGGAATCTTCGCAATCAAATCAATTCCCTTATATAATGTTTCTAATACGCCTACATTGTCTGGATCATCATCATAGCTATAAAGCATCAATACTTCTCTTTGTAGCTTGTTCATGAGATTCTTCTCTGGATAGCCCAAAATATTTAATTCTAGGTATCTTTCAGGCAAGGTATAATGATCACTAATCATCTTCTTAAAATGCTCCAATTCCTCTCTATTTGGTAAATAGCCAAATAGAATCAAGAAGCACACTTCTTCATAGAGGAAACGGCGTCCTTTTCCATTTTCCACAATGTCTTTCACATTGATACCACGATAATACAATGTACCATAGTCATCAACTTTTTCACCATCAACCTTCTTGTATCCCACTACATCTGATATATTTGTCAAACCAACTAATACACCAGTACCATCTTCATTACGTAAGCCTTTCTTTACAGAATACTTCTTATAAAGTTCACCAGGGATAGCTGTCTCATCTAAAGATTTTTTAAAACAATCTTTTATATTCTGATCCATATCATCAACTCCTTTTTGAAGGTTGAATCTATTCTATCACATTATTCATAGATTGTATACAAGTATTCTCATTAATATCATAAGTTTATTTAGTTGTTTTATAATTATCTATACATGTATTTGTGTTATATATAAAAAAAGAAGGATTACTCCTTCTTAATCAATCCATCCAAAATGACGACATGCATATTCTATACCATCATCTGTAGAATCTTTTGTGACAAAATCTGCTTTTTTCTTTAAGTCTTCTACACCATTACCCATCGCAATAGATGTCCATTCCTTCTTAAACATAACAAGATCATTCTCACCATCACCAAAAACAACAACATCTTTAATATCAGCCTTTAAATACTCCATCATCTTAATGATACCTTTTTCTTTTGCATCATGCTGATAAGTGAGATAAGGCGGTACAAAGCGGATATGACCCACTGTATCTCTTAGAGTAAGTTCTTCTTCTTTGTCTTCTGGAATCGCAATATAAATCTTATAAATATCCTTCAAATCATCATAGTTCAATGACTTATCAAGAATATAACGGGTTGGTTCCTGTCTTTCTCCTACCTGTTCAATAAAGCGTTCATCCTTCATCACGACATCAATACTATCATTAACAGCAATTAATATTCCAAAGCCTTTTTCATCTGCTTCATGAATAAGCGCAAGAGCCTTTTCTCTGTCTAACGGACTATTTGTCACTAACTCGTCATTATAAATAAGTGCTGCCCCTCCATTAGATACAAGATTATGAATACCAAGCATCTTAGCAGTATCTTTTGTTTTATAATAAGCACGCCCTGTCGCAATTGCGACAAAATGTCCTTTGTCCTGTAATTTTTTAATTGTTTCTAATGCACTAGGTACAGGAATACCTGTTTTAATATCTGTCAAAGTGCCATCAATATCAAAGAAAAAATATTTTTTATCCATGCTTCTCCCTCTTCCAACGTCTATATTCAGTTATGTTATCTAATGCTTTTGTAATAAGTGCGACTAAATAATAAGCAACAACACATTCAAAAGCTACTACTATAATAACACGTAAGTCCGTAATAGGATACATATAAAAATAGGTTGGAATTGCATAAAGACAGCCAATAGTAAGTAGGATATTTAAACCAATATTAAACTTTCTTAAAAAATTGAGTGGTTTAGAAACCTTAAATAATACAATAAAACTAATAAATATAGTCACTAAGAAACTATATGTAGAAAAGTATTTCGCATTTAAGAAGAACACCCACTTTAATAAAAAATTAAACAGTACAAGCACTACAACACTTAAAGCACATGGAAGTGCTGTATGAATCACATGTGTTAAGAAGCCCTTAGAACTCATTGTTGTATCGTGTTCAAGAGTAATAATGAATGATGGTAATCCAATTGCCATACCACTTACCAAAGAGAGCTGGAAAGGCGTAAATGGATAAGTTAAGCAGAAGAATCCAAAGATCAGACTAAGAATTGTAGAATAAATAGTCTTAGTTAGATAGAGTGAGCTGACCTTTTCAATATTCGCAATGATGACACGACCTTCGTTTACAATTTCCTTCATTGAACTGAAGTTAGAATCTAATAATACAATATGCGCTGCCTGCTTAGCCGCATCTGCGCCATTGGCCATCGCAATACCACAATCTGCATCCTTAATTGCAAGTACATCATTGACACCATCACCCACCATACCAACAACATGACCATTTTCCTGGAAAGCTTTGATAATCAATTGTTTCTGTTCTGGTTTAACACGTCCAAAGACACATGTTTCTCCTAATACTTGTTTCATTTCATCTACAGTATCAGGGAGAGTCGAAGCATCCATATAATTATTTGCGTTATCAAGCCCTGCAAGGGTACATACACGAGAAACTGTAAGAGGGTTATCTCCTGAAAGGACTTTAATAGAAACACCCTGAGATTTGAAATAATCAAATGTATCATGTGCATCTTCTTTAATGATATCACTAATAGTAATAAGACAAACTGGAATAAGAGAATGATAATGTCCCTCTTCTAAATAATCTGCTTCTCCTAACAGTAATACACGTAATCCAAATTCAGAATAACCACTGACCTGATCTAAGATTTCTTTATTATCAGTCAAGAATTCAGGAGCACCTAATACAAAAGAACGATCATCATCAAAAGTAATGGCACGATATTTACGTTCTGAAGAAAATGGTACTTCTGATTTCTTATGATATTTATCATTTTTAGTGAAGTAATTCATTAAAGCTTTCTGAGTTGGGTTGATATCATCTACTAAGAAAGCAAATGAACCCATAATATCACAAATCATCTCACGCGTATATTGATCACTAATAGGAACAATATGTTTAACTTTAAGTTCACCTGTTGTAATAGTCCCTGTTTTATCAAGACATAGTACATCTACTCTGCTTAATGCTTCAATAGATTCCATCTGTTGAACAAGAGCTTTCTTTTTTGCAAGACGACCAACACCTAATACAAAAGATAAAGAAGTAAGAAGGACAAGTCCTTCAGGAATCATGCCTATAACACCGCCTACCGTTTTAACAAGGGCTGTATTAAAATCATTCGGCATGGCTTTATATTGTGCTCTAAAAAGTAGTATACCTACAGGTACAATAATAATACTCATAACCTTGATAATCTTCTCAATAGAATCTCTCATCTCACTAGATGCAAGATTCTTATGTTTAGCTTGGTTCACTAGCTTTGTAGAATAGTTCGCATTCCCTACACGAATTACTTTTGCATAACCACTTCCTGCCACGACGAAGGTTCCTGCATAGATTTCATCATTCTCCTTCTTTTTAACAGGTACTGATTCCCCGGTCAAAAGAGATTCATTGATTTCTAATGCATGATTTTCTACAACCTGGCAGTCTGTACCAATCTGATTACCAGCTTGTAAGAAAATAATATCATCCATAACAAGCTCTTCTACAGGAACATCAATCAGCTGACCATCACGAAGTGTTTTAACTTTTTCCACTGTAACAACACTTAGCTTATCAATAGTTTTCTTAACCTTGAATTCCTGAATGATACCTAATATTGTATTAGCTACCATAACACCAATAAACGTTAGATTCTGCAACTGTCCTGAAATCATAATCAAAACAGCTAAAAATATATTTAAAAAGTTGAAATATGTAAGTGTATGCTGCTTCACAATTTCCTTTTTAGTTTTAGAGATAGACTGACCTGTATAGTTCACCTGTCCCTGTTCTATTCTTTCTTTTACCTCTTGTTGTGAGAGGCCTTTTAATTCATTCATATCCACCACTCCTCATCTATTGCACTATCATAACAAAGAAAAGTGTATTATTTGTGTACTTTCATAATTAAATGTCAGTTTATTTTATTTAAAATATCTATTACCATTTCTAAATGATCTATACATCGATTAGTTTGGCGAATAACGAAATGATATTTTTATAACTTATATAATAATACACAAGAAAACGAAAGTATATCTTTTAAGATGGAGTTGTAGATATAACTTATGATGAATCCATAAAAGAAAAGGGGCTTTAATTTTGTGGGGAGTCAGGACTTCTTTTTTACATAAATTATAAATCTTCTTACATAAAAGAGCCGACTTCAATCGGCTTTTTTGTTATATTATGATATACTTATTATGTTAACGGTTAAAACATGTTAAACGGCTTTTTTCTTCTTACTGATTTGTTACTAGTTTAAGGCTTTATAGTGTTTTAAACCCCCTAAAAAACCGCATAAATACAGGAGGAAATTTATTATGAAACATTTATATATGATGCGTCATGGACAGACTCTATTTAATGTTAGAAGAAGAATTCAGGGATCATGTGATTCTCCACTTACTGAACTAGGTATTAAGCAGGCAGAAGCTGCAAAAGAGTTGATCAAGGACATTCCTTTTGATCATTACTACTCTAGTACGGCTGAAAGAGCATCTGATACATTAGAAATAGTAACAGACGGCCAAGTACCTTATACAAGAGTAAAAGGTCTTAAGGAAAGAGATTTTGGATTATTTGAAGGAGAAAGTGAAGATTTAAATCCTCATTTTGATGATTTTAAATATGATGACTTATTTCCCCATTATGGTGGCGAAACAGCCAAACAAGTACAAAATAGAGTTGTAAAAACATTAACTGAAATCATGAATAAAGAAGACCATGAAGTGGTTCTTGCAGTAAGTCATGCCGGTGCTTCTATGCAATTCTTTAGTGCATTTAATGACCCAAACATTATTTTTAACTCTGGAGGATTTACTAATTGCTGTATTCTTCATTATACATATGACAACAATGAGTTTAAGTTTGTAGAAATATTAAAACCAGAGGTAAAGTAGAAACATATGAAAGAGAAAGTATTATTTTTTGATATTGATGGTACGCTTGTAGATAACACTTATGGAGTTTATGATGTACCTGAAGGTGTAAAAAGAGAACTTAAAAGAATTCAAAATGATGGGCATAAGCTTTTTATCTGCAGTGGTCGTCCTAAAGCCATGATCAACCAGCAGTTCCTTGATTTGGGGTTTGATGGTTATGTCTTATATAACGGTGGTTATATCGAGATTGATGGTGAATCTATCTTTGAAGAGAGAATGGATACAGAACTTGCGACTCAGACAGTTGATATGCTTGAAGAACTGAATTGTGATTATATGATTGAAACAGCACATCATATTTATATTGATAAACGTTATAAAGAGCTTTATACGTTCTTTAAGAACCTCGGCATGGAAGAAATGTTCTCTATGGATTTTGACCGTAATGATGTCTTAAAACGTGCCATTAAGATAGAAGCCAATGTCACAAATAAAGACAAGCAGAGAGTAAGCGACTATTTAGATGGCAAGTTTGGTACTACTATCAGTTTTGATCAGCATGGCAGTGATAATTCATTTGAGTTCTTTTCTCCTAAAATGAGCAAAGCTATCGGTATTAAGAAAGTTCTCGAACATTATGGTTTAGATATCAAAGATACCTATGCATTTGGTGATGGTCTTAATGATATTGAAATGATTCAATTATGTCAGATAGGTGTAGCTATGGGTAATGCCGTAGATGAATTAAAGGCACAAGCCGATATTATCTGTAAACCTATTGATAAAAATGGATTAGAGGATATTCTTAAGACATTATTTCCTGAATAAACATCTGATCTTCATATAGGTATATTATACTTTAGTCAAGGTGATTGTCACGAAAAAAGGCAATGATAAATTAGCATATTATTTACCTATCACGGCCAGTTTAGGTCTATTAATTGGTGTTTGTTTTGATAATATAGGTGCAGGTGCCTGTTTAGGTGTCGGTGCAGCCGGTATCCTTTCTTTGTTTCCTATAAAAAAATAATCCTCCTTGTGGAGGATTTTTTCATTATTCGATTGTAATCACACGATTATCAAGACGAGGTGCTGCTTCTGGAGCCTTACCATCCGCAAATCCTATAATAATATTTCCGATGCCTTCATAGCCTTCTTCAATACCCCATTCTTTAAGAAGTCTCTGACCTTCTTCACCTTCAAATACTTCTTTCGCACGATGAATCCAGCAAGAACCAAGTCCTAAGCCATGCGCTTCATTGAGCATATTGCCAATCGCAAGTGATCCATCATAGATATATGTAGGATATTCTTTCTTTGATAAAACAACAATCACTACAGGCGCACCATAGAAAGGATCTTTATCACTTCCCATAACACTAGCATTCAACTTTGATAAATAATCTCTCATTTCTTTATTCTTTACTACTACAAACTTAACACCCTGTCTGCCCATACCAGTAGGAGCATATAAGCCAGCCTCCACAATTCTCTCAAGATCGTCATCTCTAGGCATTTCATCTGTATATTTTCTAATACTTCTTCTTGTTTTTAAAACATCTAACATATTCAAGCCCCCTTCTTATTTACGTTTTCAACAGTCACAATCATCACAATTGTACCTACTATACTTAATACTAAACCTAAAAATAATGTTTCATAAACACCCATACTATCTAGTAAAATGCCACCTAAGAAACTAGCTAGTACACCAGATACAGTCATGCTTGTGGTAACGAGTGCCTGTCCTTTAACTGCATCCTTTGCATCAAATAATTTATCTACATAATAAACAGATGCAGGAATAAATAATGCATAAGCAAGCATCTGAGTTGCCTGAGCTAAATAGATCATAAACATATTTGTCGCAAAATAAGTTAAAGTATGTTTCAGTGTGAAGAATATTGCGGAAATAATGATTGTATTTTTGATATTGATTTTATTTTTATACTTTTCAAATAAAGCCATTGTTGGTAGTTCCAACATCGCAGCCAAAAATACTGCATTACCCATATCTCCAGTATTACCACCAACGTTTCTAATTACATTGATAAAGAAATTATTAATGATTGTATGATCAAAATAAACTAATACAAAACCAGCTAAGAAGATCATGAATTTAAGATGCTTCTTAATAAAAGTTCCTGTGCTTTCTTTTTCGACTACTTTTTCTTCAATCACTTCATCTATTTCTGTCTCAGGCATCTTAAATGAGTGAATAAGAGGTAAAATACCTAAGAAAATAACAATATAAGCAAGTGGCATTAAAGTAGGACTCATTGCTTTTACTATATTTCCTAATACAAGTGAAGCAAGAGCATAAGCCACTGATCCAATACCACGTGCTACACCAAACTTAACATCAATACCCTGTTTCTGGAATGCGAAAGCAAGTGAATTGACTAAAGGCATTGTTGTATAGAGTATTGTAGAGACTGCAATAAACAAAGCAGCAGCTAAGAATGTAACCTTACTTGCAAACATAAGTAATACAGATAGAATACTACAAAAACCAAACATGATCATTAAGACTTTCTTCATAGAAATGTTTGACTTATCTACAAATCCTCCAAGTACAGGTTGTGCAATGCTTGTTAGAATATTTGCGATTGCAAGTACAATCCCAATTAAAGATGAGCTCATGCCAATTGACCCTAGATATACTGCAGCATAGCCCATAACTGCACAGAATCCTACAAAGTAAATCCCCTGCAACATTGAGTATTTAATATTAATACTTTTTGACTGATCCATTATATAATCTCCCTTACATGTGATAATAATATTATAACAGAACAGAAATAATTCTCTAATCTCTTACATATTCTGAAAATAAAAAACTCAGGATTTCTCCTGAGTAACATTCAATGGCGCAGGTTGAGGGATTCGAACCCCCGCAGGACG